>JAKJFL010000320.1:0-4554 GCA_022704935.1 Candidatus Rifleibacteriota bacterium | reverse complement strand
GCATCGCATTGCCAGCACCAAGGCGCCGATTCTGGATGGCAGTGGCACGCAGATCGGCACCATCATCGTTTTCCAGGATGTCACCATCCGCGAGGAAATGGAACGTGAGCTTCAACGCACGCAGAAACTCGAATCCCTCGGCATCCTCGCCGGAGGCATCGCCCACGACTTCAATAATATTCTTACTGGTATTCTTGGGCATGTCTCCCTCGCGAAGGCGGAAATGAGCAGGGAACAGAAGGCGTTCACCTACCTCGTCGAGGCGGAAAGTTCGATCGCGACTGCGCGCGGTCTGACGAGGCAGCTCCTGACCTTCGCCCGCGGTGGAACGCCTCAGAAGCGTGCGCAGTCGATCCGCAACCTTCTGGAAGATTCCGCCAGGCTGGTGATGTCGGGGAGCCCCATCAGGCTTCGTCTGGATGTTCCCGGAGACCTCCGCCTCCTGGAAGTCGACGAGGGTCAGCTCGGTCAGGCCATCCAGAATCTGGTCATCAACGCCCGGCAGTCGATGAAGTCGAGCGGCACGATCTGCATTTCGGCGGCCAATATCGACGTATCGAGCGAGGGAATGAAAATCGTGGGACAATCGTGCATGAAGCGAGGAAACATCCTTGCTCCGGGGAAGTATGTCGAAATTTGCGTATCGGACGAAGGGTGCGGCATCCCGCCAGAAGTCATTCCGCACCTGTTCGACCCGTTTTTCACGACCAAGCAGACGGGCCATGGTCTCGGCCTCTCGACTGTATTCTCGATCATCGACCAGCACGGGGGTCATATCACCGTCGACTCGACTCCAGGCGCCGGCTCTATTTTCCGGGTATACCTGCCCGCAACGGATTTCCAGATGGACGATCTCGAAGAGCGCCCGCCCGTCAAGCGTGGCGACGGCGGAAAAATCCTGATCATGGACGATGAAAAAGCCATCCTCTCGGTCATGCATGGAATTCTCCGGCACCTGGGATACCAGTGCGTCTGCGTCCCAGACGGGAGCGAAGCCATCGCGGAGTTTCAAAAAGCCGTTTCCGGGGGAGCTCCGTTTCAACTCGCGATTCTCGACCTGACGATCAGGGGCGGCATGGGCGGACTGGAAACCGCCGAAAAGCTGCACGAGCTCGAACCGGGGCTCAGGATCATGGTCGCCTCGGGGTATTCGAACGACCCGGTCATGGCCGACCATGCGGCCTACGGTTTCTGCCATGCCCTGAGCAAGCCGTTCACGCTGTCCGACGTCGAGAAAGCCCTCTCCTGCATTTTCGGAAACGACCCATCGAGGAAAGCCGCATGAAGAATCCCCTTGCACCCAAAGCCCTGCGCCTTCACGAATCCGAGCCGGCCGGCAAGATCGAGATCGTTCCGTCGAAACCCTGCGCCGACGGGAACGATCTCAGCCTCGCCTATACTCCGGGGGTGGCAGCCCCCTGTCTCGCCATACGGGACGACCCCGAGGCCGCGTGGCGATATACGGGCCGCGGCAACCTGGTAGGCGTCATCACGAACGGGACCGCCGTGCTCGGTCTCGGAAACATCGGCGCGCTCGCCGGCAAGCCAGTCATGGAAGGGAAAGCCCTCCTGTTCAAACGGTTTGCAGGCATCGACGCCGTCGATCTCGAACTCGACACGGAGTGCCCCGCGGCGTTCTGCGACGCCGTCTCTCTTCTGGAACCGAGTTTCGGCGGCATCAACCTCGAGGACATCAAGGCACCGGAGTGCTTCGAAATCGAGGAACGCCTGCGAGCCGGCATGGGAATTCCCGTCTTTCACGATGACCAGCACGGGACTGCGGTCGTGGTGGCTGCAGCCCTCATGAATGCCCTGCATCTCACCGGCCGGAAACCCGACGAGGCGCGGGTCGCGATCAGCGGCGCCGGCGCGGCCGGCATCGCCGTCGCCCGGCATCTGCTCAGGATCGGCGTCAGGCGGAGCCATCTCGTTCTTTGCGATATACATGGCATCGTATACAAAGGCCGCAGAGAAGGCATGCACCGGTGGCTGTCTTCCCTTGCGTCTTCGCGGCCAGCTGGAACTCTGGGCGACGCCCTGGAAGGCGCCGATGTCTTCATCGGCGTTTCGGCACCCCGCATCGTGACACCAGCGATGCTCCGGAAGATGCGTCCCGACCCGATCATCTTCGCGCTTGCGAACCCGGTGCCCGAGATCGAATACGACGCGGCACGCGAGGCAAGGCCGGATGCCGTCATCGCCACGGGCCGAAGCGACCTGCCGAACCAGGTGAACAACCTGCTCGGTTTCCCGTTCCTCTTCCGGGGCGCGCTCGACGTGCGCGCTTCAACGATCAACGACGAAATGAAGCTTGCCGCAAGCAAGGCGCTGGCGGACCTCGCACGGCGCCCCGTCCCGGCCGCGGTTTTGAAAGCATACGGATTGAACCGTCTGACGTTCGGCCGCGGCTACCTCCTTCCGAAGCCCTTCGATCCGCGCCTCCTGGAAACCGTCCCCCCGGCCGTCGCGGCCGCCGCGATGGAAAGCGGCGTGGCCCGTGCCCCGATCGTCGACCTCGACGCCTATCGCCGTCGACTCCGTTCCGCCGCCCGCCGACTCGTAGCCCGCTTCGCGCGGTGAACCGCCGGGAACTGCCGGGAACTGCCGGAAAAACATCTGTCGGTTCCATTGACGTCGGCCGATAGAAAAGGTATAATCCAAATCAACTTGGTCTATACCAATCGAGGGATCAGATGTTCGGCGAGTTCGCGATAGACAAGGGCCGGGATCTGCCGGCATACCGCCAGCTGATAGAACGAATCAGGCAGCTCATCAGGGAAAGGAAGCTCCTGGCGGGCGACAGACTGCCGCCCGAGCGCGAACTTGCCAGACATCTTGACCTCGCCCGCGGGACCGTCAAGAAGGCCTACGAGGAGCTCGCCCGCGAGCGACTGCTCACGATCACCCAGGGCCGGGGCACCTTCGTCGCCGACCAGGCCGATCCCGCGGCACCACCCCGCCAGGGCAAGGCCCAGACGCTGATTCAGCACCTTGTCGACGAACTCGAGGCCCTGCGGTACACCTGCGAGGAAATTGAGTATCTGCTCGATGCCGAGCTGGAACGCCGGACGAAGCTCCGGGCGACATTTCCGATCGCGGCCGTCGACTGCAACCCCGAAGCCCTGTCGATCTTCGAACAGCAACTCGGCCGGCTCTCCCAGCTGAAACTCAGGACGTTCCTCCTGGACGACCTGCGACGGGCCGGTGATACTGCTGCCCGACTCGAGCCGTTCGCCCTGATCATAACGACCACGACGCACGCCGAAGAGCTCGTCGATCTCGCTCCGGGCATCGCCGAACGCCTCCTTCCCGTTGCCGTCTCGCCGAGCCCCGAGACGCTCATGGGCCTGGCCGGCCTCGCCGGCGCCGGAAAGATCGCGGTGATCTGCCGCAGCAGCCGGTTTCACGACATCATCAGGATCCACCTCAGGCGCATCGGCATCGCGCCGGAACGTGTTCCGGCCATGCTCGACATCCAACCGGGCGCCCTCGCCCGTCTTACAAACACTGTCCAGGCGATCATCCTTCCCCCCGGTCATGCCTTTCCGCTTTCCAGCCAGGTTTCGAAAACACTGAACGGGTTCACCCGGCGCGGCGGCAAGCTCGTCCGATTCGAATACCAGATCGAGCGCGGCTCTCTCCTCCACATCGAGGAAAAGACCGCTGCCCTGCTCCAGCGCTCCGCCGCATAATTCCAGGAGGTCCATCATGCAGCCCATACCGGTCGTTCTCGGCGTCATCGGCTTCGACTGCCACTCCGTCGGCAACAAGATCCTCGACGCGTTCTTCACGCAGGCGGGGTTCAAAGTCACAAATCTCGGCGTCATGGTCAGCCAGGAGGAGTTCATCAGCGCGGCAATCGAGACCGACGCGAAGGCGATCCTCGTCAGCTCTCTTTACGGACATGGCGAGATCGACTGCGCCGGTCTGAGGGAAAAGTGCATCGAAAAAGGACTGGACCACATCAGATTGTATGTGGGCGGCAACCTGGTGGTTGGGAAAACCCCCTTCGATGCGGTCGAAAAGAAGTTCATCGCCATGGGCTACGACCGGGTGTTCCCCCCCGACGCGGACCTCGAACAGGCCACCAGGCTCATCCGCGAAGACATCGAACAGGCCGGCCGGAAAGGCTGACCCCGGTGAACGAGGATTCGAGCGAATTATTTTATAGTTTATACCATACATTCAATCAAAAGGATAACCGGCGGGGATATCGTCGTTCCAGCTTCTCACCTCGTGTCGCTGGGCATGACGCCTCCACGGTTTGCCGTCTTTCATGCCAGGCACTGACAACAGAATTCTGACGATCGACATCGGATCGACATATACCAAGGGCGCGCTGGTCGACCTTTCCGGCCGATCCATCCTTGCACGCGCCTCGACGCCTACGACCGTCGATCATCTCCCACGTGGCGTCGCCCGTGTTCTGCACGGTCTGCTTCCGAGCAGAGTCGCCGCAGGGCTCGACGATCTCGACGGCGTGTCGCTCGATCTCCCGGCACACCTTTCCTGCTCGGCGAAGGGCGGCCTGAAGGTGACGGCGGTCGGCCTCGT
>JAKJFL010000319.1:0-4556 GCA_022704935.1 Candidatus Rifleibacteriota bacterium | reverse complement strand
GATCCTGTCGCTGATCCCGGAATACCAGGCCAAGCAGTATAAGATGATCCCCTACAAACGGGCCGGCAACCGACTGACCGTCGTGATGGCCGACCCGTTCGACATCATGGCGCAGGACATGATCGCTTTCCTCACCCAGTGCAAGCTGGATATCCTCATCGCTCCCAAAGCGCAAATAGAGCTTGCTATAAAACAACTGTATTCCTGGGAAGGTTTTTCGGTCGCCGGCGAAGAGAGCTTTGTGGGCGGCGGTGCGGGGGGCGAGTCGGGCGAGGATCTCATGCGCCGCACGTCCGAGGAAGGACCGGTGGTCCAGTTCCTCAACGCGATCTTCAAGCAGGCGATTCTCAAGCGCGCCTCCGACATCCACGTCGAGCCGCGAGAGGACATTCTGCTGGTCCGGTTCCGCATCGACGGCATCCTGCACGACGCGATGACCGGGCCCAAGAGCCTGTTGGCGCCGCTGATCAGCCGCATCAAGATCCTGTCCCACCTCGACATCGCCGAGCGGCGCATGCCGCAGGACGGCCGCCTGAAGGTGAAGATGGAGAACCGCGAGATCGACTTCCGCGTCAGCACCGTGCCCAGCCTGCTCGGGGAAAAGGCCGTGCTGCGCCTGCTTCAGCGCGAGGCTTCGTTCGACCTCGACAACATCGGCTTCCTTCCCGAGGATCTCGACAAGCTCAAGGCGGTCATGGACGAACCCTACGGCATGATCCTCGTCACCGGCCCCACAGGCGCCGGCAAGACGACGACGCTGTTCGGCATGCTGAAATACTTCAACAGCACCGAGATCAACATCTTCACGATCGAAAACCCGATCGAGTATCGCATCGACGGCATCACGCAGGTCCAGACGAACGAGAAGATCAACCTCGACTTCGCCCAGGGGCTGAGAGCCGCCCTGCGCCAGGATCCCGATGTCATCCTCGTCGGCGAGATCCGCGACCTCGAGACGGCGGAAATTGCCTTCAGAGCCTCGCTGACCGGCCACAAGGTGCTCTCGACCCTGCACACGAACAACGCGGCAGCATCGATCAACCGCCTCATCGACATGGGCGTGCCGGCCTACCTGGTCACGGCCGCGGTCCGGGCGGTTATCGCTCAAAAGCTTCTCCACCGCATCTGCCCACACTGTCGAACGGAGTACCGGCCCTCACCGAAGACGATCCAGCGCCTCAAGCTGTCGCCCAACAAGGTGATGGGCGCGAAGTTCTTCAAGGGAACAGGGTGCAAACATTGCAACCAGAGCGGCGTCTACGGCCGCCAAGGCGTCTACGAGGTTTTGATGGTGACACCCGCCATCCGCGACGTCATCGTCGATGGCGGCGGGCAGGAAGCGACGATCAAGCGAGTGGCCCGGCTCGGCGGCATGAAGACCCTGCGCGAAATCGCCATTCAGCGCGCTCTCGAAGGAGCCTGCACCCTCGAAGAAGTCCTGTACGTCACCCCGTCCGACGACGAGGCCCCCGGTCTCGGCACGGCGGGGCTTGCGGCGGTGCTCGGCCGCGGCACCGGCCAGACGCTCGTGGTTCCCGCCACCGTCGCCACGCCGGCCGGGATCACAGAGGCCGGCGGCCAGAGCGAACGACCTCTCGACATGAACGATCCCGTAATCCGGTCGCTGATGGCGCGTCTCGAGGAGGAATTCCTGTTCTTCTCCGACGAGGATATCGCGGCCAAGCTCCAGATGAGTCTTTTGCAGGTTCAGGAGGCACGGGGTTCGCTCGGCCTGACCCATGACCGCGAAGGATTCCGGAAACGGTTCGGCCGCTATCCTGAAGAACTGAGCGAAGACGAGGCCGTCGGCCTGATCGAAGACGTCCAGGAGCGCCAGGGGCGGCTGCCGGACTTCGTGTTCGACCATCCGGCATCGGGCGAGATCTTTTCGAAAATGCTCACGAAGATGGCGCTGAAACTGCTTTCCGGTCGTGTGAACGATCCGGAGCTGATCCCGGCGGCCTTTTCGGACGAATTCTGCGCCGGCTACGGCATGGACCAGGCCGTCACCTGGGCAGGCGGAAGCAGGTTCAGACTGATCGAACTGGTGATGCCCGAACGATACAAGCCCTGGCAGTTCGGAGAGGCGGACGCCTGGATCACGAACGGCGACCTCGGCGAACGCACCCGCGAGGCCCTCGAATGGCTCATCACGGTGAAGCTCGGCTGCAGCCGCGGCGACCTCCCGCAAATGCTGACCGGGGAGATCATGCGCGAATGCGGTCTCGACATTCTGCTGCAGAAACACGGCAACTCCGTTTATCGAATGATACAGTCTATATATCCAGGAATATTCCAGCCGTGGCAGTTCGTCGACGAGGAGTCGGTCATCTGGTTCCGGGAAGACCGGTATGAGACGGCCCGGGCGGCCACGCGATGGCTGATCGAGTCACGGCTCGCGCTTCCCCTCGAGGAAGTGCCGCGCAGGCTCACGCTCCGCGACTTCCATCAGAACAACCTGTCGAAGCTGCTCGATCTGTTCAACCAGAACCTGTTCCAGGTCGTTGACAACGCGTATCCGAACAGGTTCAGGGCCTGGGAATACTCCGAACAGAGCGATCTGTGGCGATCGGCCGACGCGCTCGACAAGGCCAGAGAGGCCACGGCGTGGCTGATCGAGGAACGCCTGCAATGGGAGACGGCGAAAGCGCCGGCCCAGCTGACGCGGCGCCACTTCCTCAACAATGGCCTGGGTTGGATGATCGGCAGCCTGTTCAACCACTCGCCGTTCCTCGCTCTCGAGAACAGTTTCGAGGAGCTGAAGAACAACGAGATCTTCCAGAAGGCGCTGTTCGGCTACGCGCAGGAGATCCGCGACATCACCACCCGGTGGCAGACGCTCGCCGAGAAGATCGCCCTGAACCATTTCGGAAAGGCGAAGTTCAAGGTGACCCTGCCGAACCTGAAGGTCGCGGCGATCGTGCCCGAGACCGAAAGCATCTATTACAACGCGGCCAACCAGATCGAATACGTTCCGCAGATCGTCGTCGCCAAACTCAGTTCCTACGACGATTTCAGCGACTTCTCAAACTGGGTTCCCTACTGCGACAGGCTCGTCTACTGGGTTCTTGCGGACGATCGCGCGCCCGGCTACGCGCCGCCCTCGCACCCGAAGATCAAGCTGGCCTTCTCCGACAGCCTCATCGGAAGCCTGCGCACGAAGGGGCTCCTCGACGTCGTCGAGAAGGTGAACTCGCTCAAGAACGGTTTCGACCGGCTCCTCGACCGGAAAGCGCCGGCCGGCATGTGACGTTCAGCCGGCCGGCGGTCCGTCGCCGGCCCAGCCCAGATGAACCTCGGCCCAGACGCCGAACATGAACAGCCCCCAGAGGGCGAACCCCCAGTCGCGCCGGCGCTCTTCGAGCTCGCGGTGCAGAGCCATGATCCGCGCCGTATCCGGAAACCACGTTCGGAACAGCGACGAGCGGACCGTCGCCATGAACTCGTCGCGGAGCGGCCCCGTGAGCCAGCTGGAAACGGGGCTGTTGAAGCCGGATTTTGGCCGGTCGATCAGTTCGTCGGGCAGGACGCCGCGCAGACTCCGGCGAAGGATTTTCTTCGTCGATTTGAGGTCGAATTTCTGGCGCCACGGGACGCTCGCACCTCTCGCCACCACGTCGAGATCGAGGAACGGGCTCCGTAGTTCCAGACCGTGCGCCATCGATGCGATATCGGCCTTCACGAGAATGTCGTCGGCGAGCCAGGTCCGGAGATCGACGTAGAAATGACGCCGTTGCTCGTCGAGACCATCGCACTGCTCGTAGAATGCCCGGAACCGATCGAACGGCGTATACTCCCCCAGCTCCCGCGCGACTTCCGGGGCGAGGAGCTCGCTGCGAAGCCTGCTCTCGAACAGCGCACGCCAGCCGAAATGCGAAAACGCCGCATCGGCGCCGGCCCAGCGGCAGAACTGGCGCGCCTTGTATTCGAGAGAGACCTTCCCATACCCGATGGGAACGATGCTGCCGAGCCTGTCGGCGGCGCGCAGCAGGAACGCCCAGCCGGGAACGAACCGCCGCCCAAGCATCGCGAGCAGATCGGCCCGGCACGTCTCGTACCCGCCGAACATCTCGTCGCCGCCGTCACCGGTCAGCGCCACCTTCACCCGCTTCGAGGCGAGTTCGCACACCTTCCAGGTCGGCCAGGCGGACGAATCGGCGAACGGCTGGTCGAAGTGCCAGGCGAGCCGCCTCAGTTCGCTCATCGTGGGCGGCAGGATCTCGACACCCTCGACTCCGACGCCGCGCGAATGCCCGAATGTTTCGGCCCGCACACGCTCGTCGAAATCGGCCTCTGGAAAGCCCGCCGAAAAGGTTCGCATGTGCGGATACTGTCTGACGGCCATGTCGAGGACCGCCGAGGAGTCGATCCCGCCGCTGAGGAGACAGCCGATCTCGACGTCGGCGACAAGCCGCCGTTCCACGGCCCGGCGAAGGAGTTCCCGTATCTCCTCATCGCCGGCGGGACTGCATGGGCCGGCGAGCAGATCGGTCGCATCCCACCAGGAGCCGGTGCGCAGCGATGCCGAGGGAACTTCCAACCGGAGCCAGCAGCCG
>JAKJFL010000318.1:0-4558 GCA_022704935.1 Candidatus Rifleibacteriota bacterium | reverse complement strand
GTGCCGTCCGCCGGTACCCCGCCGGCAGTGCAGACAACGATTGCCGAGGTGACTGACAAATGAACGCAGGAACAAGTTCCGTCGGTCTCGACCTGAAATACCGGATTTTCATCTTCAACATCGTTCTCGTGTTCGCCGTGCTGGCCATTGCCACCTGGTTTGAACTCGACCGACTCAACGCCGCCGCCGGCGATCACGTTTCCCGGGAAAGCCAGCGGCTGAGCAAGACGCTCGAGAACATCCTCCCGCGCATGATCATGACGCATGACACGAGCGGGCTGAACGATCTTGCCAAGAAAATCACCTCGCCAGAACTGCAGGGGAACGAGATCGTCTCCGTCGCGGTGCTGGACAAACAGCTGCAGGAGATCGCGTTTGCCGATCAGGGCTGGCGCGAACGCCACGACGGCTCCGTCAAACTTCCGCCGACGTTCATCGTGCAGAAGCCCATCAAGACACCCGGTCAGCCCGAAGCCGTGGGGTATCTGCGTTTCACGTTCTCCATGGCCGACCTGGAGCGCACCCGATCGGCCGTCGTGTTCGACAATCTGGTGCTGGCGCTGGTGATGGCGCTGGCTGCCTTTTTCTGGGCGTGGTATCTGTCCTCGCTGATCGTCCGGCCTGTCAAGGTTCTGCTCGAAGCGGCAGAACGCATTTCCGGCGGCGATCTTACCGGCGCCCGCATCGACGTGAGCGGCGACACCGAGCTGGTCGCGCTGGTGGCAGCCTTCAACCACATGTCCGAGACGATCGGTCTCCATCTCGAAGACCTGCGCCAGAAGAACGGCGCGCTCGACAGGCGGGTGTTCGAACTTTCGACCCTGCATCAGGCCGCTCGGGCGATCAACTCCGTCCTGAACCTCGATCAGCTGTACGAACGTATCGTCGATACGGCGATATCGATTCTCGGCGGCGTGAAGCGCTGCTCGTTGATGCTCATCGACCGGCGAACGAACGAATTCATGGTGCGCGTCGCGAAGGGGCTCGACGTCGGTCTGCTTCCTCCCACGCGGCGGGTTCCCATCGGCGACGGCGTTGCGGCGAGGGTCTGCATCTCCGGTGAGCCGGTGATCATCAACGACGTGCCGGAGGGCGATTCCAAAAAGCTCGAAGTGGCGAGGATTCCGCGGAGCTCGCTCTGCGTCCCCCTCAAAATCGGCGACGAGGTCGTCGGCGTTCTGTCGGCCAGCAACAAGATTTCCGGTGAGCCCTTCACGAGCGACGACCAGGCGCTTCTCGAAACGCTGGCGACCCAGAGCGGCATCGCGATCAAGAACGGCCGCTTCTACCAGGACCTGAACCGCAAGATTCTCGAACTGAACACCCTGCACGACATCGGCAGAAATCTTAGTATAGTGCTGGATATACAACGGCTGCTCGAGATGGTCGTCGACCAGACATCCCGCGTTCTTGGCGGTGTCAGGTCCATATCGCTCATTCTTCACGACGAGATGACCGGAAAACTGCACGTTAAGGTTTATCGGGGTCTGAGTCCCGAGTATGCCGCCCGTCCGATCGAGATCGGAGACGGCATTGCAGGGAAGGTGTTTGCGAAGTGCGAACCCCTGATGATCAACGATCTTCCCTCCGAGACGCCGCAGGATCCCTCGGCGCCGAGTGGTCGCAGTTCGCTCTGCGTGCCTCTCATCGTGAAGGAGCATGCGATCGGCGTGCTGTCGGTTTCCGAAAAGCTCTCGGGCGAGATTTTCGACGACAACGATCTGAGCCTGCTCGTGACGCTCGCGTCGCAGATCTCCATCGCTCTTCACAATGCCAAGCTTTACGAGGATCTCGAGGCCAGTTACCTCTCGGCCGTGCGCGCTCTGGCGAACTCTCTCGATGCGAAAGACGCATACACGCGTGGCCATAGCGAACGGGTCGCGGCGTTTTCCGTCGAGATCGGCCGTCGGATGAGATTGGATCCCGACACGATCAGGAACCTCCAGATCGGTGCTCTGCTCCACGACATCGGAAAGATCGGCATTTCCGAAAACATCATCAACAAGCCTGCCCGGCTGACCGCCGAGGAATACGAGCTCATCAAGACCCATCCGGTCCGGGGCGCGAACATCATCGAGCCGGCCAGCTTCCTCAAGGAAAAGGTCCCCCTGATCAAGCATCATCACGAACGTTTCGACGGAAAGGGCTACCCCGACGGCCTGGGCGGCGACGCGATTCCCCTGCTCGCGCGCATCGTCTGCGTCGCCGACTCGTGGGACGCGATGACCAGCAAACGTGCTTACAGAAACGTCGTTCCGAAGGAACAGGCCGTGCAGGAACTGCTGAAATGCGCCGGAACGCAGTTCGATCCGAAGATCGTCGCCGCGTTCATGGAAGTGCTGCAGGATGAGAAGACCGTCGAAGCCATTCTCGGACTGGGGTATTCATGATTCGTCACTGGAAAATGATCGAAGCGGACGAGGCCGGCATCGAGGAGCTGGCCAGGCGAACGGGATTCCCGCCGCTACTGCTGCGCATCCTCTGGAATCGCGGCATGAAGGACGAGGCCACGATCGAGCGGTATTTCGAGCCGCGCAGCCGGACGCTGGCGACCCCGTTCCTCCTCGACGGCATCTGCCGTGCCGTTGATCGTATTATCATTGCTATAGAACGTGACGAGAGCATCCGGGTCTATGGAGACCGCGATGTCGACGGCATCACCTCCACCGTGCTCCTGCTCGAGACCCTCAGGAGATACACCGAGCGCGCCGATTGCACGATCCCGGTCATCGAGGACGGATACGGTCTGAACCGAGATTATCTCGACACCGCGAAGCGCGACGGGATCGGGCTCATCATCACCGTCGACTGCGGCATCGGAAACGTCGACGAAATCGAGTATGCGAGGCAGCTGGGCATCGACGTGATCGTGACCGATCACCACGAGCCGCCGGCCGTTCTTCCCAAGGCTGTGGCGCTGATCGACCCCAAGCTGCCCCGCACGGTGTATCCGCACAAGGACATGGCCGGCGTAGGCGTTTCCCTGAAACTCGCCCTTGCTCTCGAACTCGCTCTCGGCAAGGGAATGGGGCGCCCCGTCATCGCGTTCGATCTGGACGGCCCCGAGATCGATGTCCTGCGATTCCATCCCCGCGAGGGGTTCGCCAGGCTTAAGCACGTCAATCTCGGCGTGATGCAGGGGGCCACGATTCTCTTCTTCAGCCCGGCGGAACGTCGGCAGATCGCCGAACTGCTGCCCGACATCCAGAAGCTGCCGATGGGAGACGGGCGGTCGGGACAGATCTGCCTGACGACGCTTGCCGAGACGGTCCTTCCGGACGTTCCGCCACCCGACAAACAGCGACTGGCGTCCGCCTTCGCGCTTCCGGCCGAGATCGGCGGAGCTCGTCGCCTCGTGGTGATGTATCTGAAACTCATGGAGGCGCAGGATACGGGTGTCCGATCGCTCTGGCAGCGGGCCCTGGATATCCTGACCATCGGAACGGTTGCCGACATGGTTCCGATGCGCGGCGAGAACAGGACGATGGCCCAGATGGGGCTCAAATTCGTCTCGAACACGAAACGCCTCGGCCTGCTGGAGCTTTATACCCTGCTAGGCTGGCGGCAGCGGCAGGTGAGCGAGCGCGACATCAGCTTCAACATCGCCCCGATTCTGAACTCGTCCGGGCGGCTGCGCACCGCCCAGATCGCCGTCGACCTGCTGACGACCGATTCGCCGGACCGGGCTCGGGAACTCGCGAAGGAGCTGTTCGAGCTGAACATCGAGCGCAAAAAGCTCGCCGAAGAAGGATACAGAAATATTCGCGAGCACCTGCTCCGACAAAACGACGTCCGGAAGGACAAGCTGCTCCTCGTCGCGGCGCCGTTCCCGAACCAGGGTGTCACCGGCATCGTGGCGACTCGGCTGATGCTCGAGTTCTGCAGACCGGTGATCGTCCTCCTCGAGGACCATGGCCGGTGGCTCGGCTCCGCGCGCAGTTTCAAGAGTGTGAACATGATGAACGCCCTCCATGCGGGGGCGCCGCATCTCGAAAAATATGGCGGCCACGTGGGGGCGGCGGGGCTGACCGTCGCCCAGAACAATGTCGAACCCCTGAGACGGGCGCTGCATGCCTATGCGGCGGAAGGGATCTCCGAAGCCGATCTCCAGGCGGAATGGCTGATCGACGCCGAAGTGTCCATCGATATCGTCAACGAGTCGCTCCTGGCCGATCTCCTGAAGTTCGCACCGTTCGGAATCGACAATCCCGCGCCGCTTTTCGTCGCGAGGCGTATTCCATACTATGAAATACGTAAAGTTGGTGAGACCAGAACGCATCTGCGGTTCAAGTTCCGGAAAAGCTCCGGATCATCTGTCTTTGGAATCGGTTTCGGGCTCGGAAGGCTTCTCGATGTCGACCAGGTGACGGATGGGGTGTGCGATCTCGTCTTCAGCGTCGATGCCAACGATTACAACGGCGTGCGCTCGGCGCAGGTCGTGGTATACGATGTGTCATTCCCGGGACAGCGTGTCCTGGAGCCTGTCGAGATGCCGGCTCTGGTCGATAGCGTCGTGGTGGAACCGGAAGGGATGCCGATATGATCGATTACGACACGC
>JAKJFL010000005.1:0-20151 GCA_022704935.1 Candidatus Rifleibacteriota bacterium | reverse complement strand
GCGATGATGATGTCGCGCTCGTTGCCGGCGTTCGAGAAGGCGGCAAGCGTGATGACCGGAGGCGTCACGTCGGCCCCGCGGAAGGTGAACGAGGCGAGGTCGCCCGTGCTCCGGTTCTGGAACCGGTCTTCGACGCCATTGACCGTGAGCGTGTAAGAAGTGCCTTCGGCGAGCGCTTCGGAGGCAGACGCCGTTACCGACAGACCGTCGGCCAGGAGCTGCAGGTTCGAGAGGACGAGCGTGCCGCTCGATGACTTCAACTCGTAGTTCGAGGCGGTCTCGGCCGTCGATTCCGTGACCTGCTCGTCGAAGATGGCCTTGAACCAGTTCGGACCAGCCAGACCGGTGAGCTTGATGTCGGAGAGGATGGGGCCCCGCGCATCGACGGCGGTGACCGTCGCGACGTTGCCCGGAGCCGCGATGGGGACAAGCTCGTCACTGGTGATCGATCCCACGTTGATGGTGATCGGAACATCCGCGCCGTGCGGCATGCCGGAATCGAACGTGAGACGCAGGAGGGTCGTGGTCCGGACCGAGAAGGTCGCGACCGAGAGACCATTCGGGATCGTGAAGTCGGCGTTCTGTATGCCGGCCAGATCGAACGGCAGGCTGAACAACAGATCGACGGTGCCGCTCGTGATTTCGGTCGCGCTGATCACACGGAATCCGGCTGTCGAGACGTAGACCGTGACCGACTGTGTCGACCGATTGCCGGCATAATCTGTAGCAATAAAAATATAATTGTCGTCGGTGACAAGCATGCCCGAGCTGTTCGTGCCGTCCCATTTCGCCTCGAAAATGGTTCCCGAAGCGATCAGGGGTAGCCGCCTGACCAGCCGGCTCCAGCGATCCAACACGTCGATCTGCCAGATGCCCGTCTCGGTCAGGGTTTCCGTCGGGGCCGAAACCTCGATCGTCAAACTCGCGGCTGCTGGCGCAAAACGGGTGATGGCGTTTCCGTTCAGCTTCAACGCGTATGTTGCCACGACAGGTGCGGTCGAGTCGACAACGACACGGCACGACCAGGTGGCGAGGCCGGCCGTCGGCGTTCCGACGTTGCCGGCGGCGTCGACGATGTCGACGAGATAGACACCGTCGGTCGCCTTCTGCATCGTGTCGCGACTCTCATACAGATTCCAAGAGCCGCTCCACATCGTTGTCCCGGAGGTGGCGACCATGGAATAGGTATCGGTTGATAGATCCGTCCAGACCCGAAGTCTCGGGGCCTGTGTCTCGCCAGCCTGGAACCTGAACGTCAGCGGGGCGTTCGTATACGTGGTCCCCGTGGCGGTTCTGCCGCCGTAGACCGATGGAGCGCTCAGGATGACTGGGGCCGTCGCATCCATCGTCCAGGTGATCGTTTCCAGCGACGGATTTCCGAACCGGTCGACCAGCCGCAGGGCGTAGGGATTGCCGTTCACCGGCACCGGGCCGGTCGCGACATCCCAGGTGAAGGTGCCGACCGTATTCGCGCCGTCCCAGGCAAGCGTGACGGACGCAACGGTGATGTCGTTCTGGATGAAGTGCAGGAACGTTTCGCTTCCGGAAGCCGTGGAAAGCGTGACGGTCAGCGTTGCCGCATTCGGTGCGACGAGGTGGCTGAACGGCTGTCCGATGAAGGTTTCGGTTCCCGTCGTGAACTGCTGTGACCTCGTGACATATGAGAGGACTGTCGGACCACGCGCCTGGATCTCGAGCTGGAATATGCCATTCGACGTGACCGAGGTGTTTCCCGCATAATCACGGGCGCCGCTGATATTGTATGAATACAGGCCCTGCGGGAAGGTCGCGACGATGGCCGCCGAGTTGACGAAACGACAGGTGGTCGAGCTGATCCAGCAGTCGGAGCTTGTCGGAGACGCCACGAGGGAGGTCGAGAAGCCGCCGTTGGAGAGTGAGATGATCGGAATCGTCGCCGAGCTCATCGGCTCGGAGAACGTCACGTCGAAGATACCGGCACCCGCGGCGAGGGTGTGAATCGGCGAGCCGGTCGTGACGGTCGAGGGGGTGACGCCGATCACGACGGGTTGTGAGGCATCGACCTGGACGAACTTCAGATACTCCGGACCCGAGGCGAAGTTTCCCGCCAGATCGGCGGCCGTGAACGCGTAGAGCCCTTCGGCAAGTCCGCTTCCCGTCGCGACGGTGTGCGTGGTCGATGTCGGCGCGCTTTGCGTCAGGGGAACGATCCAGGTTGCGGGGGTGTCCGCATCCACGATGATCAGCCGCTGGGGATCCGTCGCGTTCGTGGAAAGAGTGATCGTGGTGTTCCCCGAGGCGGCGGGCGAGTAATACTTGATGCCGCCGCTCGCGATGCCGGTGTCGCTGAAGACGAACCCGGTGATCGAGGCTGGCTTGCTGTCGTAGGTGAGCGAGGCGACGATGCCGGCCGCCGCGTTGAGCTCGCCCGTCAGGTTGTTCAGGCTGTCGACGATCCTGAACTTGTAGGTGCTCGGACCGACGGCTTCGGCGAGGCCTGGGGCAGAGGTCCACGAGGCGGTGTCGAGGGTCAGGGGAATATCCGTCGTCGCGGCCGCCGACAAAGAATATGTAGCGACCTGAATATTCAAATCGTCATACATCCGAAGCGTATGCGGCGTATTGAAGGGACCGACGGCATAGGCGATCGTCAGGCTGGCTGCGCCGTTGTTGGCCGGAGAACTGAAGGGGTGGTTCGCGAGCCAGGTTGAGCCAGTAAGGAGCGGCTGTTGGGTCCAGACGTTCAGGGTGGCCGAGGGAGCCTGCGAGTAGAGGCTGACCTGAAGCGTTCCGGAAGCCGGGACCGTGTTCTGGTTCCCGGCGTAATCACGCGCGCCGGAGACGGCGTAATCCCATGCGCCCTGGGGAGTGATGCCGGAGGTGATGGCGGTCGCGTTCGTGAACCGGCACGTCGTCGAGCTGATCCAGCAGTCGGCCGAGAGCGGCGTGGGAACGAGCGTGATGCGGGTGGTGCCGCCGACCGTCGTCGTGGCGACCGAAACTGCCGGAATATACAAGGGGTCGGGGTTCATGGGCTCGGAGAAGATGATCGTGAACGTTGCGCCGCCGGCGGCCACGGCCCCGATCGAGATCGGGGTCGCACTCGCGACGGTCGGGGCGGTCGAATCGGCGATGACGCTGACGGTCGATGCCGTGCCGCTGGCAACGTTGCCGGCAAGATCGAAGAACGAGAAGGTATACTGCCCGGCCACGAGAGAGGCGCCGGTCGTGACGGAGTGGCTCTTCGCCGAAGGCAAATTGGCCGTCATCAGCACGCTCGACGTGGCGGGCGTCGTCTCGTTGAAGATGACGAGCTGCTGCGTGTCGGTCGCGTCCATGGAGGTCATCGTCAGGGTGAAATCGCCCTGGGCCGGCGAGTAATACTGGTATCCGCCCGAGGCGATGCCCGTGATGCCGGAAAACGCGACCGCGGTCGCCGTCGCTGCAAGCGAGTCATACAGGAAAACGGTCGGATTGACGTCCGACATGTTGCCGAGCCCGTCCACGAGCCTGAACCGGTAGCTGGCGGACGCGACCGGATCGACGGGGGACGAACCGACGCCCCAGTCGGAAACGTCGACTGTGACGGAGGCATACTGCTGTCCGGTCGGGACGGCATAGCTGGCGACCTGGATGCCGGTGGTGTTGAAGATGATCAGCGAGTGCTGGGGATTGGGCGGAGCGGCGCTGCTGTATGCGATACTGACCGTCGCGATGCCGGGATCGGCGGTGTCGCTGAGGGGATAATCCTTCAGAATGGCGGTCGTGGAAATTCTATTGTGTTGAGTATATACGGCGATACCGGCTGCCGGGCCCTGTCCCTGGATGTCGAGGACGGCTCCGGGGATGAAGTTCGTCACGTTCCCGGCCAGGTCGCGGCCACTGGAGATCGTGTAGGCATAATTGCCGGGGCGATACGCGCTGTCGATGTTCGCGATGTTGGTGAACCGGGCGGTCGTGCTCGAAATCCATCCCGTGAAGGTGAGATACACGGTGTTGCTCGAGCAGACCGGCGCCGTCGTGATCGGCGTCGTCGTGGCCAGACGAGCGGTTGGAAAATACAACGGATCACCGTTCATGGGCTCACTGAAGACCACGTCGAAGATCCCCGTGCCGGCCGGCGTGGTGCCGATCTGCGAACTGCTCGGCGTGATCGTCGTGATGGTGGGTGCGGTCCGGTCGATGCGCAGGGCGATCGAATCGAGACCGGTCTGGGCATTGCCCGCCATGTCGCTGAGACCGAGGAGATAATCGCCTTCGGGGAAGGAACTTGCGATCTGATTGGCATAGTTTCCGGGCGTTCCCTGATTCAGCGACAGCGTCGAGGTTGCGCCGCTCGACGGCATCACCGTGAGAACCTGCGTATCCGTAGCATTGGTCGCATGGGCCGAAACGGTGAGCTGGGTCGAAGTCGCGGCATAATGGACATTCCCGACGTAGCTGCCGACGCCGGTGAGGCTGAACGAGTCGAGGTTCGCGCCGAGGAAGTCGTAGACGAAGGTGGCGACGTCGCTCGTGTTCCCCTGCGTGTCGTAAATCTGTGCCAGATACGAGGCCGGGCCTGTTGCCCCCGGGGCTCCGAAGATGGCGGCATCGATAGTCGCCGTGCCGTTCATGCGGCCCGCATCGAGTGCGATCGCCGTCGTCCAGGAGGCGCTTCCCGATACGAACCGCAGCGTGTGCGCGGAATTCATCGCGGTGGCGGCATACGAGATACTGACGGTGGCGACGCCGTTTACCGGGCTGTACGGCAGGTTCTGCGGTTGACTGATCACCGCTGTCGGTGAGAACAGGCTTCTCACCTCTGTCAGTTTGATCGAGCTGATGGACGGAGCCTGCGTGCGGACTTCGGCCGCCTGGGTCGTGGCGGTGAAGGCGTTCGCGGCGAGGTCGGCTCCGGCAGCTGTGAGAGAGTAGTTCCAGATGCCTTGCGCAAGCGATTCGGTGAACGCCGCGTCATTCGAGTAGGTCGCGACGGTGCCGTCGGCGCTCCAGCCCCGATGCGTGAAGGTCAGCGTCGTCGTGCCCGTCGAAAGCCTGAGCAGCGGCGTGCCGGCCGAAGTGTTCATCGGCTCGCTGAACGTGACGGTGAACACGCCGGAGCCTGCATTCATGCGGGAAATCGTCTGCGGGGCGATCGAGACGAGTGCGGGGGCCATGGTGTCGAACACGAGTTGGCTGGTCCCGCTCGAGAAGCCCCGCGCGTCGGTTGTGCTGCGCAGGTTCAGATCGTAGACGGTTGTCGTGGCGGCCGGGACGGCCTGCGAATAAAGAATATTACCAAATATATCACTGACGCCCCAGATTTCGAGTCTGCCGTCGATCTTCTGAACATCGGATGGAAGGGCGACATCGTTCGAGAATCGCGCGGTGTAGCGCGTTTTACCCGCCACCGTCCGGGTCGTCCAGTTGACGAACGTTCCGGTGGCGAGCGTTTCGCCTGTGGTGCTCGCGATCCGTGCCGTCGGAGCAGCCGAAGACAACGGAACGGGGGTGTTGCCGATGAAGTTCGGCTCGAAGTCGAACTCGAAGAACAACGTTCCGGCAGCCGCGTTCTTCGTCGGCGGCGGGTCGGAGATTGCCGCCGCAACCATACGTGCCGTGCCGGTCGAGGCCGGCGCGGCCATCGTCATTTTGCCGGGGTTGCCTGACGGTAGAAACAGCTGGCTGGACTGGTCCCACCAGTTGCCGAACGCGCCTTCATCGACCCGCATGCGCCAATTGGGCGAAGGGTTGTTGCGGAACATCGCGATGATGTTCGCGGTGTCGGCATCGGTCAGAATGAGATGGACCGTTGTCGTGGCCACCTGGGGATTTCTCGTGAGATCGAGAGCCTGGAGGTTCAGTCGCGTGTATGTCGCCGGATCGGCATCGATATCGTGCAAGACGAGTTTCGAATGATACCGTGTGGTGCGTTTGCCGTAGGTCGGAACCGGCATACCCATCGTCGGGGCCGTGCCATCGATGTCGCTGAAATCGTTCGAATACAGGAGCGCTCGCTCGGACAAATTGATGTCGAGCGTGCCGCTGCCGACTACGAGGGTGATGTTGTCGGGCGGATCCTTCACGGCGAAGCCCGAAGCGGGCGGCCGAGAGATCGCCGAGGAGGCGAACGGGGCTGAGGTCGTGTAGGTCGTCGCGGCCTTGGCGAGCTGGTCCCGGACGAACACCCTGCTGGACGTGCGGTTGGCGAAGCGCAGGATGGAGGTGCCCGAACCGAGCTTTCGGGCGAACCAGTCGCGTGCGTGATCGCAGAGCTCTATGTGGAGCTGGTTCGCGGCTGGCCAGGACGGCGTGTCGGACGCCTGGAAAACATAGCCGATGGTATAATCGATGTTCGCGAACTCGTATGCGATCGGCGAGACGAGCAGGACGGCATTCGATGCGACGAGCGTGTCGCTTGCCATCACCCGGTCGAACACGAGGTCGAGGCTGATCGACGCCGGCCAGTTCGAGGTGTCGACGATGAAATTCGTCAGCTTCGCCGGCTCACGCCAGGTGGAGTCGGTGATCTTGACGGGATACCGGGAGTATCCCGGCAGCCAGTTGCCGGCGGTATCCTTCAGAGGCGCCGTTGCGACCGACGTGATCTCGAGATAGAGAGGCGTCGAGGCCCAGGTGGAAAGGGTTTTTCTCGCATCGATGCCGAGCTGGATGTCGAAGTCGTTCCATCCCAGCGTCGAGAACGTTCCGACCGAAAGCGACATGGAGGCGAGCAGCCCGGTGGAAGAACTGCCGATCAGCCGCCATTCGGTTCCCTGGGAGGCGACACTCGAGTTCTCGTATTCCTCGGAAACGCGGATGTTGAACGTCGTTCCGTCGAATGTCGCGCCGGTCAGCGTCGGCCGGACGGTGTCGACGAAAAACTGCGTGCCGGTGCTCACCGGGTTGCCCGCCTGATCGCGAAGGGTGACCGTGAACGTGGCGGTGACCCAGTCGGTCAGCGGATACCTCGACAGGTCGACACTGCTCGTTCCGGCTGAGTTGCCCGCGACGACGAGTGCCAGAGCGGCGGGCGCGCCGGGAACCTGCGATAGATCTAGAACGCCGGCGGTGACCGATTCCCCGAATTTCAGCGATGCGGTCGCGGTCAGCTTGTCCGTCGTTCCCGAGCCGATGTTCAGCACGGGAATGCCGCCGAAACTCGTCAGGTTCTGATTCGGCAAAAGGGAGAAGCTCACCGTGTTGATTTCCGGCAGTTTGTTTTTGACCGTGAAATCAGACTGTGCCGAGACGGTCCACGAACTGTTTCCAACGTTGTCCGTCGCGGTCGCCTGGAACGTGAGCGGCGTGTAACTGAGATTCCAGATCCCGCTTCCGGCGGGAATCGTGAAGTTCACCTCATGCCTGTTCCGGACCGGCACAAACGTCATCGTCCCTGTAGCAAGTGATATACTACCCGAAGAGATCGTGGCGGATGCGACCGCGTCTATGAAGTTCGTGATGCTGGCATACACCGTCACGATATCGCCCGTGTTGGCGATCCCCGCGATGGGATTGTCGCCGTTGTCCTGCGAAATGTAGATGCCGCAGCTGGCGAAGCCGGGGGCAAGGCAGTCGACTTCGGTGACGGCCGTCGAGGTGACGGTGAGGGGGTTGCCTTTCGCATCCGTGACGAGGGCCGTAAACGCATAGTTCGCATACTCGGCGCTCGCGGCCAGGGTGGAGAGCGAGAGAGAGAAGCTGCCGTTGCTGTACAACATCTGTTCGGCACTTCCCCGGCCGATTGCCGTCAGATCGATCGTTGCCGTTCCGGCGTTCGCCGGGTCGGAAATCGCGATCGTGAACGATGCGGCGTTCCCGAGCCGGATCATGCCGTCTGCGGGAACGTCGACCCAGCTCACCTGGAGAGAGCCGGCCTGCGGTGGTTTGTTGTCGATCGTGAGCGTGTTGGTGAAGCTCGAGACGAAGTTGCCTCGCGAATCATAGATCGCGATAGACCAGGAAGCGGTGCTCGACTCCCAGGTGCCGGAGGGGACGGTGGCCGTATACGTGTAATCGCTGCCGCCGGCGGAATTCATCTGCTGAATCGAGCTGCCGCCGAACGTGGCGAGATTGACCGTCGGGGCGTTTCCGTCGGCCAGGCTGACGTTCGCGCGGAACAGGATCTGCCGGCCGATCGTGGCGATGCCGCCGCCGACGACCTCGGCGCTGAGAGAGTTGATGACGGGCGGTATGCAGTCGACGATGTAGGAAAGAGCGGTAGTGGTCGCGATCGTGTTGCCCGCCTTGTCGGTCATCGTGGCGATGAACGTGTAGGCCGGATCCTCGATCGTCACGCCAAGAGAAGCGGCGTTCATGAAGTAGCCGTATGAGGCGACCGGAAGGGCCGCCCAGCTCATCAGCTCCGTCGACGTGCTGCCGACGAGGGAAAGGTCGATTCTGCACTCGCCTGGGGCATCACGCCCGGTCGAGCTCACCGGCCAGCCGAAGGCAAGCGTGCGGTTCAGATTGATGACGTTCAGACCGAGTGAATCTATTGTCGGGTCTATTCTAGTTACGGCGAGATTGAGCCTGCCGCTGGGCTGAGGCAGATACTGGTCGAACAGTGGAAAGCGGAATTCGGGAGGCGGAGTCTGGGGAAGAAGGGCGGGCGTATATGCCGTATTGCCGGCGTCATCGGTGATGATGATGGGAAATGTCGCGCCGTCATTGCAGGGGCCCTTTTCAATAGTGAACGTTATTGAATAAGTTGCTGTGTCGACCGTTGGCGGATCTTTGATCGTCAGCGTTGGCGTGCCCGATCCGAGGCAGGTCAGATCGACTTTCACCGTGATGTCAGCCGCGGGCTTCATGCCGACATTCAACGTCAGGCGATCACCGATGCGAATATACTGATGGTCGGTTGCATTCAACGGCTGGATGAGAGTCCAGGTGGCGTTCAGATACACCGGAGGGTTCGTGTCCGCTGAAACAGCCGAAGAGCTGGCGGAGGCGATGTTGTATGCATCGTCATTTCCCGTGACGGTGATGGTGAGATTCGTCACGTCGATCATGGGGTTTCCTGTGGCAACCGTCAGGGTCGTTTCCCAGGTGTTTCCCGAGATGTTCGTGAGAAGGGTCGGCGTGCTCGTGGCTCCAAGCATCCTGAGATCGACGGACGCGCTGCCTGTTTCGACCCCCGTGACGGTTGCGCTGACCGTCAGAACATCTCCGATATGAAAGGGGCCCGTGCCGCCGGACCGGGTGACGGTAACATCCGCTATTGTCGGGGGATTGTTGTCGATCGCGAAGGTGACGGAAGAAACAGCCAGATTGCCATTGTCATCTTCGAGGCGAATCGGAAAATTGATGTTGGTTCTGTTGATCGTTCCCGCGGCAAGCGAAGGGATGCTGAAGTCATACCAGCCTGGACTGCTGGCCGATGCCGTCATCGACTGCGTCGAAGACAGCCCTATTCCCGAAAGGTCTATGGTGGCCTGGATGGGATCATTCGGAGAACTGGCGACCTTGACGTGGAAGGAGAGGGTATCGCCGACCCGGGCGCAGGCGTTATCGAGGCTCGGATAAAGATTGTGCGTGATCGACCAGGCGACCGTTGCTATCGAAACAGGCTCGTTATCGATCGGGAGGCCGGTGTTGACGGAGGCCGTGCCTATGTTCCCGGCGTGATCCGAAGCGATGATCCTGAGGTCGAACGCCGGAAGATCCCAGCCAAGCCCCGGAGAAAACGAGCCGACCGTAAACGTTCCCTGGAAGAAGCCGGGATTTCCCGTTTCTGGATTCAGGGGCTGTTTATCCGAATATATAGCGGATAACGATGCCAGCTGAACACTGACAAGTCCCAATTCCGTGGCCGGAAGATCATCGACCTTCACCCGGATCTGGAACTGGTCGTTCGGCTTGTAGCTCGTTCCCGTGCCGGAAAGCCGTGTAAGGCTTGTCGAAACGATTTTTGGGCCCGTGTTGTCTATTGCGAGAACGGGGGTGGTCCAGTTCTGAATGGTGTGCCCGGTTGATGTGTCGATTGCCGTGACGATGAAGGATTTTGTTGGAGATTCTTCAGACGGACCTGGCGGTAAAAGATGATTGAGGTAGACGTGGGCTGTCGGATACTGGACGGGATCCCATGTGGCCGTGGCTTCGATCGTTAGATAATCGCCGATGATGGCAATCGAATCTGTAGTCGGAGCGTTGATCTGCGTTATGGTTGCCCGCGGAGCCGCATCCATTCCAGGCAGGCGGTTGTCCATGGAAAAAAGGCCCGTCGAAGCAGAGCCCACATTCATACCGTTGTCTATGGCCGTTATATCGACCTTCATGGATCCGACGTATCCCGTCATCGGGGGGCTCGACGCGACGGTGAAGACTCCCTCGTATGTCGTGCCTCCTGTCAGGGTGAGAGGAAGCGAAGTGCCGCCGAGATACGTGCAGGAAGCGGTGACCGTATCGCCATCATTCTTGCTCAATGTCGCCTGAACGGTGACCTTCGTGCCTGGACGGGCAAGACCGGCCGGATTGAGAGTCACGTTCGTGGATGTGATGAGCGGAGGTTCGGAATCGATCGCCACATTGGTCAGTACGATCGCCGTCGTGGCGTTCCCGTTGGGGTCGGTTGCCAGGAACGAAAGATTACCCGTCTGGTCAACCTGCTTGGTGATCGTATAATTTCCAGTATGTGGATTCTCGGTCGACAGCGTGACGTTCCCGAACCCCGTGAAAGCCGACAGATTGAGGACGGCAGTTTCACCAGTCTGGTAAGCATCTCCCATGAGCTGGCTGAAGCCCAGGACATCGTTGAGGTGGAGGACCTGAGAGGTGTAGGGGGCGGTGTTCACGGTCATGGAGAATGGCCCGTTGAGCTGGGGCCGCATGTTGTCGAAGATGACCTTCGACATGATATTTCCGGAGGGAATCGTCGTTACGCCGCTCGCATTGACGATTATCAGGGTCGTGGGGCTGTTCGCCGTCGCCCCATTGACATTTCCCTCTGCCAGTGCGGAGCATGTATATTTATAACTATATATAGGATGGGCGGCGGAGTCGACGGTCATGGTGAAAACCTGACCAAGATTGCTGTCCTGCACCTGGGCGAGCAATGGGGGCAGATCGCTCAGAAAGGTGACGTTATAGGTGATGGTCTCTCCGATGGTGGCTTTTCCGTCATTTCCGCTGTCAATCGTGCTGTTCGAGACATATTGAGGAGGATCCGCATGGAGCGGAAGACTGAGGCAAACAAGGATAGTCAGGGTGATGAAAGGCCATCGAAGCATTTCGATGGCGAACCTCAGGCGGTTGAAAAAGGATGACGAACATCCTCTGGCTTGTTTGCTCCTGGACATCTCTTTGTCTCCCAATGACGGCTTTGGGCAGAATACGGTCTGATCTCATCTATCGGCTTAACGGAGGTGAGGGGTTAATGAAAAAAAGTGTGCGGAGTGTTACAATCCGAGGCGATGAAAGTGAAAAAATCGTTGTTCGGACGCGTTCTCGGCGTCGATCCCCGCGTGGTGGATGATGCCGTCGTCGGTGGGCTGACCCTGCGCCAGCGGTCCGACGACTCTCTTGTTTTTTTCACATCCGACGGGCGCATGATTTCGTTCGTCCCGTCTGCGCGAGGACGGGCGCCCGATACCGTCATCCTCGAACGACTCCCGGCCGCCGACGTCGAACTCCAGGCCGACGGGTGGAGTATCGCCGAGGGAAAGCTGCTCGTTCCCGGCCACGGGTTCCTGAACCTCCGGGAAGCGCCTGCCCAGCCTTCGAACGTTCTCGCGGCCGTCCGTGATTTTCCGGGGCACCTGCGAAGCTCTCTCGCACGGTCTCTTCGCGGGAGCCCGCCTCCGCTCGAGAGTGCCCTTGCGGACCTGGCGCGGAGCCTGAAGGAGTCCCTGGTCGAAGCGGCCGAACGGCCCGTGCTCGCCCTTGTGGGTCGTGGCATGGGGGCGTTCCCCGACGGAGACGCGGCGATGTGCGGGTTCCTTCTGACTGGAAGGGCCTGCGAGACAGGGGGACGCCTCCGCGCCGACTGGCACGGGCGGCTGGCCATGGAGGTCCGTCGTTTCCTGCACCGGACGACCCCGGTGGCGATCGCCTGGCTTCGGTTCGCGCTCGAGGGGCGGACGGACCTCTTCCAGGAACGCCTCTTCGACGCAATGAGCCGGGACGTCGAAACAGCCGCGGACGTGGCGGTCGACGAGGTGATACGAAATCCGTTTTTCCCGGGAATGCCCTTCCTCACCGGTGTTGCAGCCGCACTCGATCTCGTCGGTTCCGATCTCCGCCAGACCGGCTCTTCCAAAAATCGGTCGATATAAAATATGTCTTTTTCCCGATTTCCAACTTCGAACTTCCCTGTTCCAACTTACTTCCAGGCCAGGAGGCGTTCATGAAACTCTCTTCCAAACAGCGCAAATACCTCGAAACCCTGGCGCATGATCTCGAACCGATGGTCAGGATCGGCAAGGGCGGGGTCACGCCAACCCTCATCCAGAGCGTCATCGACAATCTCAAGGCCCAGGAACTCGTCAAGGTCAAGATTCTCGACAACGCGAGCGTCGAGAAGGAGGACGTCGCCGACGTGCTCGTCGAACATGCGGACTGCACGCTGGTCCGGATCATCGGCCGCGTATTGATCCTGTTCCGCCCCAAAGACGAGGAAAAGAAACGCCGCATCGTCCTGCCGGCCGATCACGAAGCCGACTGAACGATATTGTTGGATATCCGATAATTGCGATGTTGGGGCGGTTCGCGAACCGCCCGGACCATCGGTGATTCTGGCGGTTTTCGGGGTTCCGGCGAGCGAATGGGAATAACCGTCTCGTGAAGGGGCGACTTGCGTAATGGAGGCGGGCCGTTTACCATGATCGCGGGAGAGAGAATCTCCGATATCGAAGTGGGGTGAAAAACGCATGAAAAAACTGTTGATGACGCTGTTTGCCGTCCTGACTCTTGTTGCAATGCCGATGCTGGCTTCTGCCGCCGAAGATGGCTGGCTCGAGAACATCGACGAAGGCCTCAAGCAGGGTGGCGCCGATTCCAAGATCGTGATGGTCGACTTCACGGCCACCTGGTGCGGCTGGTGCACCAAGCTGAAGGACGAAGTGTTTTCGACCGACGAGTTCAAGAAGACTGCCGGTGAAAAGCTGGTCCTCGTGGCGATCGATGCCGACAAGAACCGTGAGCTGGTCGACAAATACAAGGTCGAAGGGTTCCCGACCATTCTGTTCCTCGACACCGACGGGCGTGAAGTGAACCGCATCGTCGGCTTCAGGGACCTGCAGGGGTTCCTCGAAGAGATTTCCAAACTCCCCGCCGCAACCGCGCAGAAGCCAGCGGCAACCGAAGAACAGACCGAGAAAAAATAATTGTAATAGATATATCACAAGCCGCGCGGCGCCGAAATTCCGGCGCCGCGTTTTTTATCGATTCCTCAATCGAGACCTGCTGATTCTCGAATCCTGCGGGATCGGGGGCGAAAAAAAGCCCCCTCTTCTGTCCGGAAGAGGGGGAGAAAGTAAAAGGAGGATTTCAAAAGAGGGTTGAGAGAGGACGAGAGAACGGAGATCGGAAACTCAGAGAGCCAGAACCTTGTTCACACGATCGATCGTATTGAGAGTGGTCTGGAAGTAGATTTCTTCGGGTGATCTGAGAAGCGGTCGCGAATCGTTTTCGGTGAGACTGTCGCCGGTTTCTTCCGTCTTGTTGCCTGACAAAACCTGCTGGATCTGGTTCCAGAGATCCTGGATCTGCGCGTCCGATTTGCTTTTGAGAGATGCATGTTTCTCGAACATGCCGCGGATCGTCTCGATCTCGGACGGGCTGAACCGGGTCTTTAAATTGGCGATGAAGGAGCGGGCGTCGCTGGAGATGCCGTCCTGGTTGGCCTGCGAAGCCAGGACGGTCGAAGCGAGCGACATCTGGTCCTGGCGCGACATCCGCTGGGTGAGATTCCAGAAGTCCTGGAGAATGTCTGAGCTCTGGAAGGAGGAGTGCTCCATGCGGCGCTCGGTGCTGTCGAAGCTTATGGCCGGCTCGGAATCACGGTTGCGGGAGCGGGCCGAGTCGAGTTGCTGTGAGCGGGGAAGGATGGTGCCGACGTTCATTTCAAGCCTCCAGGCAAAACATTTTTTCTGTTCCATAAGGCTTATCGGCAGTTTGCGGCTCATTCATGAGCGCGATATCGGAAAAGGTATCGCCGACCGTCTGCGTGGAATACGGGTAAAAAACGGCGTATAGACGAGTCCAGGAAAAATTATGGTTCGTCAGCACCCGACATCTGCTTAGAAGTGCTTAAATGCTGATATCTGCGATGCCGATTCAGCATCGTGCGAAATTTTTATACATTTTTCAGGGCTCCCCTTGTGGGATGAGATTCCTGATGCTATAAGGAGTTGACGCTCGTGAAGGAGACCTTCTGATGCCTCTCAAACAAGAGCATCGGGCGAGCCGAGACAGAAAAGCACAGAAAACGAAAAGGCAGGCAAACGACAGTTCCATGACAGGTGAAGAACCCTCATCGCTGATTTCGCGGCGTCACCGGCTGAGGCGACGCTGCGGACTGGTCCCGGTTCAAATCGTGATTTCACGCTTCCCCGTCGAGGGAGGCTTTTTTATTTGCCCCGAATCCCGTGGCCAGGCGGTAACCCAGGGAGGCCAAGCTGCATAGGGCATTTCACGATATGCACGGGGCCGCAAGGCTCATGAGGACTCCGTGACACCCGGCGAGGGTGAGCGGAGGGACGGTCGGGAGGCCGGCCTTAGAAACAAAAACGAAATGGATCAAGAAACCCCTGGGAGTACGTTTGCAGGATCGCTGAAGCTCGATACGACCTCCGGCACCCCGGTTCAGACCGGCGGAAACAAGATCAGGACGGAGGTGCGATGATGAGAGTGGCACTTGCGGTGAACAGAAGCGACAGGTATCAGAGCGGATTCGGCGGTCCCGATGACGAATACGAAGAGTTCGACTCACCCGAGACGGCAGCTGCTATAGCGAATACAATAGAAAGTTTCGGCCACACGGTCGACGTGCTCGAGGCTGACAGCACATTCCCCGAGACTCTTGCCCGCGGAAAATACGATTTCGTGTTCAACATCGCCGAGGGGCTTCGCGGAAGATGCCGCGAGTCCCAGGTGCCGGCTGTTGCCGAGATGCTTGGCGTTGCTTACTCGGGCTCCGATGCCATCACGCTCGGCGTGACCCTCGACAAGGAACTCGCCAAGCGTGTCGCGACCGGTCGCGTCCCGATGGCGAATGGCCGCCTGTTCAAGAACCCGCGCAAGATCGACCTGACCGGCCTCAGCTTCCCGCTGTTGGTGAAGCCGAACGCCGAGGGATCGAGCAAGGGGATCCGGAACACCTCGCGTATCACCGAGCCGGAAGGCGCGAAAGAGCGCATCGCGGCCCTGATCGATGCATACAACGGCCCGGTCCTGGCCGAGGAGTTCCTGCCGGGACTCGAGTGCACCGTCGGTGTTGTCGGTAACGACATGCCGCGCGTTATCGGGGCCATGGAGATCGCGCCGCGTAACGTTCCGCTCGAGGAGTTCGTCTATTCGCTCGAAACGAAGCGGGACTATCTCAACCAGGTCGACTACCACATCCCGCCTCGTGTTTCTCCAGAAGTATTGAAGCAAATATATAAAGTCGCGATCGATGCCTACAAGGCTCTCGAGTGCCGTGATTTCGCGCGCGTCGACGTGCGGCTTGACGCCATGGGCAAGCCGCGCTTCCTCGAGTGCAACCCGCTGCCTGGCCTGTCGCCGGTGAAGGGCGATCTGGTCATCCTGGCCAAGGCGACGGGAATGACCTACCGTGAACTGATCGGCGAGATTCTCGACGTGTCGTTTGCCCGGCAGGGTCTGCTGATGCAGCAGCGCGCCGAGCTCAAATGCGCGTCCTGATCCTCGTCAACGCCCCGGCCATCGTCGAACGCTGGGAAGGCGAAGCCGCTTCCGACCGCGGTGTCGAACATGCCGCCACCGCGGTCCGGTCGGCCCTGGAACGCCGCGGCCACCAGGTCGTGCCCCTGCTCGTGGGGGCCGACCCGGGGCCGCTGCTCCGCGCCGTCCACGAGTTCAAGCCCGATGCGGTGTTCAACCTGTGCGAGACGATCGGCGGAAACAGCCGCCTCGAGGCGGCCGTCCCGTTCCTGCTCCGCTGGCTGAAGGTCCCTTGCACCGGAAACACGCCCGAGGCGCTGGTTCTGCTTCTCGACAAGATCTGCACGAAACGGCTCCTGCGCGATGTCGGTTTGCCGACGCCGCCGTTCGCAGCCCTCTACGATTCGCGGGGCCTCGACGGATGGCAGGATTGGCCGGCGATTCTCAAACCGTCGACCGAGGATGCCTCGCTCGGCATCGACTTCGGAAGCGTCGTCTACGACGTCGAAGCGGCGAAAGACCGGTTCGAGCTCCTGTTCGACCGGTTCGGCCTGCCTGTGCTGATCGAGCGGTATATCGACGGTCGCGAGCTGAACGTTGCGATTCTTGCGACTGAAGACGGCCTTCGCTTCGGCATCAATGAGATCGATTACTCCGATCTTCCCCCCGACCGGCCGAAGATTCTGACCTACGACGCCAAGTGGAGCGAAGAGTCGGAAGAGTTCATGAAAACCCCGGTGAAGGCTCCTGCCATTCTGGAACCGGCACTCGATGCGGAAGTGCGCAAGCTGGCCGCGACCGCCTTCTCGGCTCTCGATCTCCGAGGGTATGCCCGCCTCGACCTGCGTGTAGATGCAGACGGCAAACCATGGATTCTCGAACTGAACCCGAATCCAGATATCGCTCCGGATACCGGATTCGTGAAATCTCTCCCGCAGATGGGGCTCACTTATGACGATGCTATCGAGCAGATCGTCCGCACGGCATTGAAATCGAAATGACTTCTCTGATTCGCGAACTTCGGCCGACTGACCGGTCCACCATTGAATCGATGGTCCGTGCGACAGGCTTCTTCTCGGAAGAGGAAACCGTCGTCGCGCTGGAACTGGTCGATGTCGCCCTGACACAGCCCGGCCAGACGGATTATTATTTTGCCGTCGCAGAACAGGACGGCCGCGCGGTCGGCTATGCCTGCCACGGGTTGCGTCCGCTCACGGAAGGAACCTGGGATCTGTACTGGATCGTCGTCGATCCGCGCGTGCAGCGCGCCGGCGCCGGCAAAGCCCTGCTCGAATGGAGCGAGAACGACGTCAAGAAGCGCGGCGCCCGCATGCTCGTCTGCGAGACATCCGGCAAACCGCTGTACGATCCGACGAGAAAGTTTTATCTCGGCCGCGGCTACACCGAGGATGCCCGTATTCGCGATTTTTACAAGCCCGGCGACGACCTCGTAATGTATATCAAGAGATTTTAAATCATTACCTTTTTGCATCCTTGCTGCTGTCGGGACATCAGGTTCCCTCTTGCGGGACCGTCTTGCCCCACGCCCGAAGCAGAACGGGCGCGCGCGGATGAGACCCGGCGAGTGCCGATACGATAGTTCGGCGTATTGAGGCGCGTCCGGACGGCGACAGGCGGAGATGGCGTTTACGCAGCCCCCGTGAAATGCTAGAGTTCGCGCCAGTGGCGACCGCCCTGGAAGACGCACGGCGGAAGCCGCCTCGGAAAGCGCATACTGAAGCAGGGGGCAACGCCGGTGATATTCCAACTTTCCACGAGATACCCTTCGAGATACGCGGTTCCCGTCGTTTCAACGGTCGACTCGGAAGTTTTCGAGAAGCGCTCGTTCGGCAACTGCCTCGAGTGCGGGTTCTGTCATGATTCCTGCTGTTCCTATGGCGTCGACGTCGATGCCCTGAATGGCCGGAGAATCATGCAACATGCGGATCAGATCAGGGACTTCACCGGCATCAATCCGAAAGATTTCTTTCAGCCGACATCCGTCGATGATCCGGAGTTCCCCGGAGGCTCCTTTGTCAGGACGATGACCGTCGGAGAGCGGTGCATCTTCCTGAATCGCGAGGGAGGAAAGCGCGGCTGTCTGCTTCATTCCTTCTGTCTGCAGCAGGGGATCGACTATCATGAGATCAAGCCGATGGTGAGCTGCCTGTTTCCCGTCACGTTCGACGACGGCCTGCTTCATGCCATGGATGAAGTCATCGACCGGTCTCTGGTCTGCCTCGATCAGGGACCGACCCTGTATCGAAGCTCCCGGGACGAATTGAAATACTACTTCGGAACCGGCCTCATCGCTGAACTGGATACCCTGGAACAGATCTTCAAGGCCAGATCCGAGAAGATCCGCCACGACGAACTCGAGCGCCTGGAAGACACCTGGGAGCGTCGCTCTGCGAAGTGATCGAATGTGCGAAACGACGGCGGCCCGATCACGTGTGATCGGGCCGCCGGTCTGTGGGGGCGACTTCCGCTCAGGGATGAAGCCAGCCCCTGATTTTGCCGGGAGCTTCGCTCGCGGGCATCGTCAGTTGTTCTCCCGTCGACAGATGTTTCAGAGTGATGTTTCCTGACTGGATTTCCGATGAGCCGAGAATGGCAGCGATGCGGGCGCCGGCCGATTCGGCGTAAGCGAGCTGTTTCCCTAGTTTCGGGGTTTCCGGATATACCTCCACTTTCACGCCGGCGGCGCGGAGGGTGGCGGCGGCCTTGAGGGCTTCTGCCGGGGCGACGTCGTCAAAGCGGCAGAGCATGACTTCAGGACCGACGGCGAGATTGCCGAACAGGCCTTTTTCCTCCATGACCATCACGAGCCGCTCGAACCCGATCGAGAAACCCACGGCCGGAATGGTCTGGCCCCGGAACATGCCGATGAGATTGTCATACCGGCCGCCTCCGCCGAGGCTGCCGCTGGCAAGCGCCGACCGGATCTCGAAGATCGGGCCGGTGTAGTATCCGAGGCCTCGGGCCAGGGTTGCGTCGATGCGCAGATGAGCGCCGGCCGGCGTATGGGCCGAGACGGCGAGCAGTTCGCGAAGCTGGATGATATGGGCGGATGCGCCCTCGATACCGCTCAGCCGCGATTCGAGGCGGGCGAGTTCGCCGGCTTCGTCGAGACCTTCCGGCCGGCGGAGCATCTCGAGAAGCAGGGACGCGGATGCATCGCTGATGCCGCGCGTCTGGAGCTCCTTGAGCACGCCTTCCTCGCCGATCTTGTCCATCTTGTCGACGGCGACGAGAGCCGTTTCCTCCTGGTCCGGCCGGAGTCCGGCCGCGGAGATCAGGCACCGGAGGAGCTGGCGGTGGTTTAGATGGATGTGGAAATCCTTGAATCCGAGCTCGTTCAGCACCGTGGCGACTGCGGAGCAGACTTCGGCCTCGGCGATCAGCGACGAGGTGCCGGTGATGTCGACGTCGCACTGCTGGAACTCGCGGAACCGGCCGCGGCCGGGCCGGTCGGCGCGCCAGACGAGCTGGATCTGATACCGTTTGAAAAACCTGGGAAGATCCTTGCTGTTCGCGATGAGCCGGGCGAGGGGAACTGTCAGGTCGTAGCGCAGCCCCATCTCGGCGAGGTCTTTTTCCGTCACGGAGGGCTGCTGGAGAGCCCGGGCGAGCTTGTCGCGCCGGTGCAGGATGCGGAACAGCAGCTGGTCGCCTTCTTCCCCGTATTTCCCGAGGAGGGTCGAAAGATTTTCTACGGTCGGGGTTTCGATCGGGACGAACCCGAACGACTCGTATACGCGTCTGATGACGCCTTCGACGTAACGCCTGCGGGTCAGCTCGGCAGGCAGAAAATCGCGCATCCCGCTGGGGGGGAGAGTGCTGATGGCCATGATGTCAGGTGTCCCGAAAGGTCCCGGTCAGCGGGCCCGAACCCAGCCGGCGCGGGTGTCCGGACGTGTGCCCCTGCTGCGGAGATGCGGATCGGAAGAGGGATCGGTGCACTGAAGCGAACCGTCGGGGGCCATGATGAAGGGGGGGCGTACCGTGTTCATAGGTTTCTCCTGCCGGATGTCGATGATCTACAGTACCCATCGGCCGAAACGCCCCCCTTCATGAGCCGAATCACGTCGGGCCGAGCAGATGCCTGACCTTTTCTTTGAAGGCTTCGTTGAAGGCGCCCCAGACGGCTTTGCCGTCGATCTCGGCGACGGGAACGATGTCGTACCCGCCCGTCAGCGCCAGTGCCTCCTGCCACGAGGCGTCGCTGGCGTCGACGTCGTGATCGAGATACTCGATGTCTTCCTCGTCGAGCCATGCTTTGAATCGGATGCAGTGGGGGCACCAGGTCACGGTGTAGATGCGGATCGGTGGGCGGCGGGATGCTGG
>JAKJFL010000317.1:0-4566 GCA_022704935.1 Candidatus Rifleibacteriota bacterium | reverse complement strand
GAAGCCGTCCGGCGTGGTGATTCTGCACCTGACGGGAAGCCTTGGCAGCGGTCGGGATGTGCCGGGATCGATGGCGGCGAGATCGAACCGGTACAAGCCGCCGGTGCGAAGAGAGGGCCCGGGCGGAATGGCGGCAAACGCGAAGTTCGTTCCCGCCTGGACGTTGAACACGGCGAGCGGCTGTCGGAGAACGTTCGACCGGAAGACGGCGAGTTCATACGTTCCGCCGTTGAGCGATTCGGGAATGGAGATGCCGGCGGTATATACCCCCGGGCGTTTCTCGACGGCCGTGAAAGGCGGGACGAGCGGAACGGAACGACCGGCGATGCGGAGGTGCACCTCGAGCTTCAGCCTCTGGACGGGATAAGGTTTGTCGCGCCCGAGGGCATACAGCGCCACTTCCGTCGTGTCGCCCGAGGCGAGGCGCGCGGAGGGGGACAGCACGATGTCGATGTCGGGCTGGTTGTCGTTCTCGAGAAGCAGCGACGCCGTCCAGACGGTGAAAAGCACGAACAGAAACGCGCCTGCGAGCAAGGCCGGCAGGCGTTGTTGCAACGCAGGAAATGGTGAATTCATGCCGATTCCACCCTATCATTGCCCCGCGCCGCTGTCAATGCGGTCGGGCAGGGCCATGCTTCCCCATGCCCCCTTCTGCGGCGATGGTCACGCACCCTCTCGTGGGGGTGAATCGTGATCCGCCCTCGTTCTCCCAGGAGGCATCGATCAGAAAGTGCGGGCGCTTTTCCCTGGTCTTCTGGTATCATGATGCCGTGGAAAACGAGAGCCTGACCGTCGTCGTCGAACGCATCACGTATACGAACCCGCAGAACGGCTACTCCGTGCTCCGGACGAGCGTCAAGGGCCGTTCCGACGGCGTCACCGTCGTCGGCAGTTTTTCGGCGATCCATCCGGGCGAGGAACTGCGCGTCTACGGCACCTGGACCTGCCACCCCCAGTTCGGGCCCCAGTTTCACGCGTTCAAATACACGACGATGAAGCCGGCGACGGTGCGCGGCATCGAGAAATATCTCGGCTCGGGGCTGATCAAGGGTATCGGGCCGGTGACGGCGAAACGCCTCGTGGCCGCGTTCGGCACCGAAACGCTCGACGTGATCGAAAGCCGGCCCGACCGGCTCGCCGACTGCGACGGCATCGGCCCCGTTCGCAGCGCCCGCATCATCGAGGGGTGGAAGCAACAAAAGGCGATCCAGGACGTGATGATCTTCCTGCAGGGGCACGGCATCTCGACGGCCTACGCGGTGCGCATTTTCAAAAACCTCGGCCAGGACGCGATCGCGAAGGTGGCGGCCAACCCGTACATGCTTGCCTACGAGATCCGGGGCATCGGGTTCAAGACGGCCGACAAGATCGCGGCCGAGTTCAACATCACCGGGGCCGACCCGCGTCGCCTCGAGGCCGGCCTGTTGTTCGTGCTGAATGCCGCTCTCGACGAGGGCCACATGTTCCTGCCGCGCCCCGAGCTGGTGAAACGCGGCGTCGAGATCCTCCAGGTCGAGGACGTGGCGGCCGTCGAGGCGGCGATCGACACCCAGGCCAACGACCGGCGCATCGTCATCCGCGACCACGGCGGCATCGCCTGCGTATATCTCTCGGTTGCCTGGCGCGACGAGATCGGCGTCGTCGAACGCCTCGCGCCCCTGTTGAAAGACGCGCGCGATCCCGACCGGCGGAAACTGCTCGCCGCGCTCGATGGGGCGACGTCGAAGGCAGGCATCACGCTGACCGAGATCCAGGCCGTCGCCATCGAAAAGTCGCTGCGAGAGCGGTTTCTCGTCATCACCGGCGGCCCGGGCACCGGCAAGACGACGACCCTGAAAACGCTCGTCGAGGCGCATACGCTGATGGGCCGCCGGGTTCTGCTCGCGAGCCCGACTGGTCGCGCCGCGAAGCGCCTCGCCGAGGTGAGCGGCCGTGAGGCGAAGACGATTCACCGCCTGCTCGAATACTCGCCCCAGGATGGCGGCTTCCGGTACAACCAGTCGAAGCCGCTTGCCTGCGACACCCTCGTCGTCGACGAGGCTTCGATGATCGACATGAACCTGTTCCACGCGCTGATCAAAGCCGTCCCGCCGGACGCCGCCTGCGTGCTCGTCGGCGATGCCGACCAGCTGCCCTCCGTCGGCCCGGGCCTGCTCCTGCGCCAGCTGATCGAGTCGGGCGTCGCGCCCGTCGTGAGGCTGAACGTCGTCTTTCGACAGGCGGAAGAGTCGCTGATCATCCGCAACGCCTACCGCGTCCACGGCGGCGCGATGCCGATCCTCGTCTCGCCCGACGGAAAAACACGCACCGACTGCTACTTTCTCGAGTCGGGCGAGCCCGACAAGGCGCTTCCCCTGCTGCGAAACGTGGTTTCGCTGAGCCTGACGAAACGGTTCGGCTACCACCCGATCGAGGATATCCAGGTGCTCACACCGATGAACCGCGGCACGCTCGGCGCCGCGAACCTCAACAAGGAACTGCAGGCGGCGCTGAATCCGGCTTCCCCCGAAAAACCCGAGCTGACGCACATGCACAGGGTGTTCCGCGTCGGCGACAAGGTGATCCAGCTCAAGAACAATTACGACCTCGACGTGTTCAACGGCGACATCGGCATCGTCCGGAACGTCGAGACCGAAGACCAGGAGATCGTCGTCGAGTTTCCGCAGGGGGAACGGGTGTACCAGGCCGCCGATCTGCTCGACCTCGCCCATGCCTTCGCGATCACCGTTCACAAGTCCCAGGGAAGCGAATACCCGGCCGTGGTGCTCGTGGCGACGACCCAGCACTACGTGATGCTCCAGCGGAACCTGCTCTACACCGGCATGACACGGGCCCGTCGCACCCTCGTGCTGATGGGAAACAAGCGCGCCGTCTGGATCGCCGTGAAAAACGACAGGGTCCAGGCGCGCTGGACCCTGCTTGCCGACCTGCTCCGGGAGACATACCCGGAACGGGCGAAGAAAGCGCTATCGAATGAACGGAATGAACAGGATGGTCACGATCCAGAGCAGGGATGAGATCAACGTCATCGTCTGACCGTGGTTGTAGATCGAAAACTTGGTGTTCGCGATTTTCGAGACGGTATATATATTTATAAGGATAGATTCGTTGAACTTCTTCGCCTCGCACGACGAAACCTCGTGAATGTACCCCTCGGCCGAGTTGTTCTCGATGATGTGGCCGTAGAAGGCCAAGGTTTTCGTGCGGTTCTCGACGATGCCGGCGCTGCGCGTCATGATGACGCCGAGGGACATCAGGATCGAAATGATGCTGAAGATGAAAAACGCGACGGCGATCGTCGAAGCAATCGAGTTGTGCCCCAGTCTCTCGATGAACGGCGTCAGCGCCGCGATGAAAATCGAGTTGATCAGGAGAAGGGCGTTCGCCTTGCTGTCGGCGAACTGCACGAGACTCTGATTATAGTTGAGAATATGAAACGAGATGTCGATCTGCTCGGCGATGTCGACTTCGACCTGGTTCCGCTTGTCAAGATACATGAACGCCTCCGGAGTGAAGGTAAAGTTTCCCCTCGAATCTGTGTACATCATACGACAGGGAAAACTCAGGAACAAGGGAGACCGCATCTCCGGCCGGCCACATCCTTCCGTTCTTCCTTCGGGATCTGCAGAATGAAGGCCTCCCATTCGCACTGAGCCTGACGAAGAGCGGGAGTCTCTCGTGCTTCGATAGGCTCGGCACGGAAGGGAACGCGAAAACGGCTTTCAGATTGCCAGCCACGCGTCGTATGGGGCGGACCGTGATCCGCCCGCGTTCTCTTTTTCAATGAAATGAACGAATTTCGGTCTGACATCTTGACGCCCCCCCGTTGCATCATTACACTTGAATTATCTCATCGGTGTACCGTTCGTAACGCGATTATCAGGGGGGTTATGTATGAGAAAGAGTAGAACGTTCAGTTCGGTGATCTGCATCGTCCTGTCTCTGCTTATGGTCGTCGACTTCACCGTCTTCCAGCCCGCGCCCGCCCACGCGCTCGACAAAAAGAGCGTCGTCGTCGGCGTCGCGGCCGGAGCCGCGGTCGGAGCCGGCGTCGTTCTCGCCGCCCCGGCCGTTGCCGGCGCGGTAGGCGCGGCCGGCGGCATCGCCGGTATCGGAACCGCGGTCGTCGGCGGCGTCGCTGCAGTTGGCGGCGGTATCCTCGGCGCTCTCGGTGCGATCGGCGGGGCCATCGCGGCCGGCGTCGGCGCCGTGGCCGGCTGGGTCGCCGGTATCGTCGCGAGCCCGCTGTTCATTCCGGCTCTGATCATCATCGCGGCCGTCGCGGTCGGCATCTACCTGTATCGCCGCCACAAGAAGAAGACCAGCAGTCAGGAAGTCCTCTCCGGCAGCGATGAAATCATGGTCACGCCGTCCGATTACGATATGAGCACGGTCATTCCGTCTATGAACCAGACCGGCCCGGTCACCATCGGCGACCAGGATGCCGTCGTGATCTCCGGAAGCGATGCCCAGGTGTCCGACGCGACCCCCGTGACCGACGTGACGGTCACCGCTCCCGCTGCCGACTCGACGACTGCGGCCGCACCGACCACGACCACCACCACG
>JAKJFL010000316.1:0-4567 GCA_022704935.1 Candidatus Rifleibacteriota bacterium | reverse complement strand
AGGATGTCTCGGGATCCGCGCCGTTCGAGACCAGCAAGTCAACGGCCATTCCCTCGGTCACCCCTTCATACGGAACCGGTTTGGTAGCGATGACCTGAAGCTTGGGCTTGTTCGGATCGCGTCTGAAGACGATCTTGCCTTCGCGCAAGCCCCAGCTCTGAAGGCTGGTTTTCGCATCGGCAAGCGTTTTTCCGGTCAGGTTGGGAAGCGGGACCCGGTTCTGGCCGGTTCCGAGGCTGATCAGCAGGTTGACGCCTCCCTGTGTTTCGCATTCATTCGAGGGAAGAGGGGACTGGGTGATGACCCGGTCGCGCCGGATCCTGGAGCTGGCCACGAACGAGCGGCTCCCCTCCTTGAGCTGGGCGTTGAGCAGGGCGAGTTCGGCTTCGCGAGGGCTCTTGTCGATGAGATCAGGCACGGCGACCATCTTGCTCCCCATCGATATGGTCAGCAGGATTTTTTTGTTCGGCTTCACACGGGTGCCGGGATCGGGATATTGGGCGATAACATAGTCCTTGGGATAGCGGGGATCGAACTTTTCATCGCGCTTCTCGATGATGAGATCGGCGGGTTTTTCCTTGAAGACAACCAACAGGTGTTTTCCCCGAAAATCCGGCACCTCGACGGTTTCGCCCCTGTTGAAGAACTCGTTCAGCCGGTCCTTCGCGTAGAAGAACCCCGCGATGAGGAAGGCCACGAGAAGGCTCATCAGCAGGACCATTTTTACCAGAATGAGGAGGCAGGATTTTTTCTTGGCCATCTTTCACTTCTCCTGCTTTCCGGAAAGCTGCCCGCATGCGGCCAGAATCGTCGACCCGCGCGAGCGGCGCACCGTGACCGGCACACCCGCTTTCTTGAGCACTTTCCGAAACTCTTTTTCAGCGGCCTCGTCAGCCGGTCTGAACGGCGATCCGGGAAATGCGTTGAATCGAAGCAGGTTCACGTGGCACAACAGCCCTTCGCAGAACGAGACGAGGTTCAACGCGTCGTTGAGTTGATCGTTCTCCTGCTTGAGCAGAACGACCTCGAACGTCACCCGTCTGCCTGTCCGCTCGATGTATGCGGCAACCGCTTCGCGCAGTTTCGCCAGCGGGTATTTCCGGTTGAGCGGCACGAGCCGGCTGCGCGTCTCGTCGTCGGCGGCGTGCAGGGAAATCGCCAGGTTCACTTCGCCGGGCCGGTCGGCCAGCTCGAGAATGCCGTCCACGACGCCCGATGTCGAGATCGTCAGCCGCCGCGAGGCCAGCCCGAGTCCCTTGGAATCCGTCATCATGTCGATGGCATCGAACAGCGACCGTCGGTTGAGGAAAGGCTCGCCCATGCCCATGAACACGATATTCGTCGGTTTGCGCCGCATGACTCTGATGAGCATGAGCACCTGCAGCATGATCTCGTCACGGGTGAGATGGCGGCGGAAACCGCCGGCGCCGGTCCTGCAGAACACGCAACCCACGGGACAGCCGGCCTGCGTCGAGAGGCAGAACGTCAGCGAGTCGGCTTCATCGTCGGGAAGGGCGACCGCTTCGATGCGTTCGCCGTCAGACAACTCGGCCACGATCTTGACGGTCCCGTCGGGGTCGACGAGCCGCTGCGCCTCGCGGGGCAGGATTGAAGGGAAGCGCTCGGCAAGTTTGGTGCGCGTTTCCTTCGAGATGTTGGTCATCGCGTCGAACTCGAAGACCTGTTTCTGGAAGATCCATTCCCAGACCTGCCGGGCGCGGAAACCTTCCAGACCGAGCTTCTTGAGTTCGGCGGCGAATTCGTCAAACGTTAATGACAGCAAGGGCCGATCGGACATAATGAGCCTCCAGTCAGATCATCGGCAGAAGGAAGCCAAATCCTGACCCCGATCGGTGAAATTCTTTTCGGGCGAACGGGGAAGACCGGCTCAGTGATAGTTGAACTTGTCGAGCATCTCGCCCATCAGCTGGACGAGGGTCAGCAGTTCCTTGGTCGTCGCCACATACTGACGAATATAGTTCAGTTGTTCGTTCACGGCGCTCGCGACGCGCTTCGTTCCCTCGGACGTGATCTTTGTCGCGCCGGAAATGCTCTCGATGCTCTGCCTGAGCGAGTCGATATTCGCTGACTGCTCGCGGCTCGCATCGCTGATTTCGCGGATCATGCCGTTGACGTTCGTGACCGAGGACACGATGAGGGTCAGGTTGTTGCCGGCGACGTTGGCGACATTGACGCCCTCGATGACCTTGGCCGTGCCCTTGTTGATCGTCTGGACGGCCATGCCGGTCTTCTCGAGCATCCCCTTGACCTTCTTGCCGATGTCTTCGGCGGCCTCGCCGGATTCTTCGGCCAGCTTGCGCACCTCTTCGGCGACGACAGTGAATCCCTGGCCGTGCTCGCCGGCGCGGGCAGCCTCGATGGCGGCATTCAGAGCAAGGAGGTTCGTCTGGTAGGCGATGTTGGTGATCGTGTTGACGATTTCGCCGATCTGGATGCTGGCGGAGTTGAGATTCTCGATGACGTCCTCGAGGGCGAGCACCTCGTCCTTGACCGCCTCCATCGTGCCGATCGTCTCGGTGACGGCTTTTCCACCGCCGGTCGCGACGTCCGACGCCTCGCCGCTGTTCTGGGCGGCTTTCTGGGAACGATCCGCGATGGTCTGTGCCGAGGTCGAGACCTCCTGAATGCTGGCCGTCGTCGTTTCAAGAGTGTTTGCTATATAATTTGAGCTCCGGGATATCTCCTGGACATCGGTGAAGAAGACACGGACGTTCTCGTCGGAGAAGACGACCATGTTCGTGAGCGGCTCGAGCTTGGCACGGAGTTCGTTCGCGATGGCCCGCGTTTCACTGAGAACGTTGCGGGAAGTGACGAGAAACCTGTCGAACTCGGCGGCGCAGTTGAGCGGATCGATCTCTTTCGTCTCGACGTCTTCGTTCTTGAAGTGCGAAAGCCTGTCCAGGATCTCTTTCAGGGGCGAAAGCACATATGAAATGAACCCCATCAATACGGATACGGCGAGGGGAATGAAGACAATCGAGGCGATCAGGTAGGCCTGGGACCACCAGGCGAGCCGACCCAGTCCTTCGTCGAGTTTTTTCAGTTTTTCCTGGGACGAGTCGACGTATTCGATCACGTCGAGCTTCGATTCGGCCTGGCCGGGAAGAGCCCTGATCGCAAGCACGGTACTGCGCTGCTCCGTCGCCATTTTCGCCTTCCAGAGGATGACGTTCGCTCCCACGACCGGGATGAGAAGCGTGACGACGAGCAGGATCAGCAGTTTATTCTGTAATGAGATGTTCTTCATACGGCGTTTTGTGCGGCAGATATCTTACCACATCACGACCTGTGATATCGGAACGCGTTCAGAACAAGACATGAGTTTCTGCCCATGTCCGATAAAATCAAACGTGAATCACAGAGAACAATCACCCTGGACGGCTCATTCCGCCACAGCAAGGCGGACTTTTCCCTGCCTGAGGATGCGGGGCGGCCAGGAGGAAAAGTCGGCGACGGTCGAGGGCGGCGACGGCTCGAGGCGGCCTCCGTCGAGCACCCAGGCCACGCGCCCGGAAAAGACGTTGGCAATGGAAGCGGCATCGGAGAGCGGCGCTTCGCCGGAACGGTTGGCACTAGTCGTCAGCAGTCGGCCAGGGTATGCACGGAGCAACCGAAGCAGGTCGGCATGATCGGGCACGCGAATGCCGAGCGTCGGGTGTTCGAATCCCGCAAGCGGTTTTCCCGCGATGGGGAAAACTCCGGTGAGGCCGCCCGGCCAGTTTTCATCGAGGACGCGCCGGACACGCGCGTCCGGCGCGACGCCAAGCTCATCGAGTCCCGAGGAGTCAGGAAGGAAGAGGATCAGGGGTTTTTCCTCTCCCCTGCCCTTCGCCCGGTAAATGGCCCGCACCCCTTCGACACTGTCGGCATCGGCGGCCAGACCGTACAGCGTGTCCGTCGGCAGGGCCGTGAAGGCGCCGGCTTTCATCTCATCGACAAAGCGGCTCCACAGGCCGGTGTTGCCCAGCAACTCGGGTATGGTATATATATGCGTCATCCCATTCGCTCCCTGCGCCACACGATACACCGCTCGAGGCCGGCTGCATCGTCATACGCCTCGAGCAATCCGAGGCCCGGGGCCGGCAGCTCCAGAATCCGCTTCCGCTGGCCATGACCGTGCTCGACGGCGAACCAGCCCCCCGGTTTCAGCACGCGCGCCGCATCGGCCAGCAGCCTGCGAAACGGCTCGAGTCCCCCGGCGCCGCCATCGAGAGCCAGACGGGGCTCCCAGTCGCGGACGTCCGGCATCAGCCCTGGCATATCGTCCTGGTCGATGTAGGGCGGGTTCGACACCAGCAGGTCGAGAGAATCCGCCTTCAGGGCATCTGAAAGATCGCCCCGGAAACGTCCGACGCGCTCCCGCACATCAATATAGTTCATGATATTTTTTCCAGCCCAGTGAAGCGCATCGGGCGAGAGATCGACCAGCCAGCCGCAAGCGTCGTGGAACCATGCGGCGAGGGTAAGGCCGATGATGCCCGTTCCGGTACCGATGTCCGCGAACATCCAGCGCCGCCCCGCGGGAAGAGAGGAGCGGATGAGGGAG
>JAKJFL010000315.1:0-4577 GCA_022704935.1 Candidatus Rifleibacteriota bacterium | reverse complement strand
CCCCAGGCCCCGAAGAACGCGGATCGGGAAGGTGACCTCGGCCATGCTGTAGCCTTCGTAGTAATGGAACCGGCCCTGCATGACGGCGACCTGTTTTCCGCCGACGCGGCCGCAGACGAGACGGCCCGAATGGCCTTTGACGGTCGACACGGGGAAATGCGGGATGTCGCAATACTCGACCACGACCGGATCTTCAACCTGGTCGGCGAATTTTCCCAGCCCCGAGCCAAGCACGACGGCCACGGTCGGCGGCGTCGCGATTCTCCCTCGAAGCATCGCAAGAGCCTGTTCCAGTTTGGTCTTCATACCTTCCCCCGCGTCGAAAAGTTCGTTCAAATCGAGACCTGAAGCCTAACACGGCCCTTCCGGAGTGTCAAACGCTCCCGGAGTCCGGGTGAGCGCAGGAATTTCCTGTCGTGCTCACGAGAACGGACGTGAATCACGGAGAACACAATGAACACGGAGGTTTCACAGAGATTTTTTCTCCGTGATACCTCCGCGGACGTTGTGTCTCCCGTGATTCAGGGGCTGTGAAAACAGATGCGCATGCCCTGGTCTCGGCGCTTCAGAACCTGCTTTCGACGCCGAATGTGGGACCAGCGTAGCTGACTTTGACCGTCTCGTCGGTCGTCCTTCCGCGCAGGAGAAAATACCGGTAGCCGAGGGAGCCATACCATTCGGTATCGGAGGGCATTTTCGCGTAATCCCTGCCGATCAGGAACGCCACGTCGAGATCGGTCAAATCACCCGCCGTGTCGCCCTGCTCCACGGTGAAATATTTCAGGGATGCGTTGAACCCGGCGTTCGCATTGATCTTTCCCTGACCTTCGAAGCCGAGATACGGAATCGGAAAGTCCTGGGTCAGCTCGCCGGATCTGAAACCGCCTGAAATACGCTGTTCGACGTGCATGAACGCATGGCTCATCTTTCCGCCGAAGAGGAACCGCCATGCCACGTCCCCGGTTTCCCTGATCAGCCGGGCGAATCCGACGTCGAAGAACCGCGCCTCGATATTCAGCAGGGCCCCGAATCCGTAATTGAGGTTGTCGAAAGTCATATTTTTCTTCAGGAAGCCGCTGTGATCGAAATGCATGTAGTCGAGCCGAAGCTGGTTCTTACTGGAGATGTTCCAGGCCGCCTTCATCGCGAACCGGTTCTGGTCATCGATGTTCGTTTCGTCCGACAGGTTCAGGTTCATGCCTCTTGATTCGATTCTGCCGGCCAGATCGCTCTGCCATCCGCGCAGCTGAAGCGTTATCCGGGGCCGGCCGGCCTCGACCGCTTTTTCCGCAGCCGGCTCCGTGACTGGCTCCGCGGCCGTGACGTCCGTGACAACTTCAGGCGCGGAAGCGACGGCCGGCACGGATTCCGCCGGTGCCGGAACTTCGGCCGGGGGGACTTCCGCCGCAGGCAGGGTCGTCACATCGACCGTCTCCCCCGTCACCCCCTCGAACTCCGCGAGATACTCCGCCAGCATGCCATGAACGCTGTCGGGGGCATCCGCTTTCATCTGGTTGGCGAACTCCTCGATGCCGCTCGTGGGATATTTCGCCTTGAGAATTCTGCAAAGCTCTTTCGCACGCTCATGATTGCCCATCATCAGCCAGGCCTGAGCGGCTCCATAGCAGGCACCGGGAATATTTGCGTCGGCGCCTTCTCTCATGACCTGCTGATAGACGTCGGCGGCCGCAGCCCATTCCTCTTTTTCCATCAGGAATTCAGCAAGCGTCGACAACACAAAGCCTTTCTGCGTCTTGTCCGACGTCTGGCCCGCGGCGTCCATGAACTTCGCGGTCACTTCCTCGACGCTGCCTGTCGCGCGGCTTCTGATCGCATCCTCGAATGCCCGGCCGGCACCCTGTGCGAAGCATGAGGAGATCCCGGACACAATCACCGCAACGGCCATAATGCGAATCATCACTTTTTTCAGCATGCGTCATCCTCACATCCTTCAGTATTTGCACCAGGCTCCACATGTTTCACCGTCCTCACGGCCGGAAGACGACACACGTCGGAACATTTCATATACCTACACATACATATTTTGCGCTATTCTTCATCGTGCGGCGGCATAGACGGCATCCGCCAGCGGCACGTATGCGCTTTTGGGAAAGGCATTCCGGAGGTGCACCAGTATGCGGTTCGCCTCTTCGAGATTGCCGACCTCGATCAGAATGCGAATCAGATAATAGAGGGCTCCCTCCTTCACGGCGACGTTGTTCGTTCCCTCGAAGGCCGCCCTGAAGCCGAAATACGCCTCGGTCGTCTGGCCCATCGCATACTGGGTGTACGCGTTCAGAAACCGATATCTGTCTACGGGAATGCTTCTCGGATCGGGGCGAACACGCTGCAGAAAGGTGAACGCCGCCTGCGGGTTCCGTTCCTGGATGTAGCACTCGGCCAGCAGGAACGCGGCTTTCTGAAACTCATCCTCGCTCAGCCCCCCATAGAGCGCGTCATTGAGAGCAAGACGTGCCGAGAGGTATTCGCCCTCCTCGAAAAACTTCGCCCCCTGGACAAACTGATCGCGAGCGTGTTTCGGCCTTGCATTCGTCACGAGAGTCTTTGTTATATAGTCTCTGGCATATTTCGTCATGACTTCTTCCGAGAGGCCGTTGAAGCACGAGCCGAGTTCAGCATCCACATCCCCGCTTCCAAGCAGTCTGTTGATGAACCGGTGCAGAGCCTCGTTCCCGAAGGTTTTGAGGAGGAACTGCACCTTCAGGTAGTTTTCGACGTATCGCTCCAGCGAAATCGGGTTGCCGTCGTCGCTTTCGTCTTCGTTGCTGAACTGGGCCAGGCTGAACCCGCGACGCATCAGGGCCTTGATCCTGGCCAGTCCCTGATCGGCGGCATGCACGGCCGTTCCCTCCTTGATCCACATAGGCATGCTCTCGTAGGTGGCAAGGCCCGTGACATCGGCCATGACAGCGTGGGTCAGTTCGTGCGTCATTTCCTCGATCAGCGTTGCCTGGCCGGTGATGAGAAACTCGAGATCGAGATAGATATAGTGCAGGATACGGCGGCCGGCAGACTGGACGGAGCGCCTTTTTCCCCGCAGTCTCAGTCCGTTGTGCGTCAGTTCATCGGAAAAAACGACGATCACCTCGAGGCGGTCCGGAACGGGAATGCCCAGCGAGCGCTTGATCTTCTGCAGCGCTTCCTGATACACGAACGGCAGATCCGCGAGCATCTTCTCATACTGCGGCGTGCCGCGATATCGGCCGGCATAGCTCGTATCGATATTGAGCGCGGCCTCGCCGCTTCCCGTCCACAGCAGCAGCGCCGCGGCAACGAGAAGCATCAGCCCGCACGCACGTTTCATTTCGTCACCGCCCTTCGGCGCCGGCCGGCGCCGCCGTGGACGAAGCTTGGCCGGCGCATTCAGCCTGCACCGGCAGCTTCGCGAGCACCGCTTCGATCTGTCGCTTCAGGCCGGGAACGGCGGTCGCATCAGGCCGTGCCGCGATGCGCTCGAATACGGCACGCGGCGCATCGAGCAAATCCATGTTCTGACAGATGACGGCATTGTGGAACTCGATTTCCGCGGTGGGGGTCGCCACCGACTCCCTGATCTGCAGCATGATCTCCAGGGCTTCATTTGATCGACCGTTCTTGTGAAGAGCCCAGGCCAGGGTGTCCTGATTGAAGACATACCCGGGCTGGAGGTCGACGGATTTTTTTGCCAGTTCGAGGGCGAGGGGCAGTTCGCGATCTAGCTCGAGAAGAGTGAACGCCAGATTGTTCAGGAGAACGGGGTCCTGCGGCTCCAGCTCGACCGCCTTTCTGTAGGCATCGATCGCCTCGCTCCGTCTGTCCTGAGCCGTAAGGACATCCGCAAGCAGCATCCACAGCCGATACTCGCCGGGATGCAGGTTCACGGACTCCGAGGCTGCCCGAACCGCCTCGGTCGCGAGCCCAAGGCCGCTCAATTCCATGCCAAGAGTCAGATGATATCGGGCCGATCGGGGCTCTGCCCGAACCGCCTTCCGGAGGTGCTCCAGCCCGGCAGCCTTTTCATCGGCATCGCGACCGCGAGCCAGCAGCAGCAGTCCATTCAGATACTGTGCCGACGCATCCTGCGGATTTTTCGACAGCGCTTCCCGGGCCCAGACCAGGGCTCGTTCATGCCGGCCAAGAAGCGAGGCTATTCGAGCCTGGACGACAAGCCGGGAAGAAGCGGGCAGGATCGCCATCCCCAGGGCCGCCAGGCAAAGAGCGAGTCCCAGCAGGCGGGCCATGCCTGGCGTCCGGCTTGCAAGTCCTGTCTTGCCGCCATTTCCAATCAGCGTGGCCAGCCCCTCGTCGGCAGACGCCGACGGACCCCGAAGAACGGAGGCGCTCCCTCCGCCACCGGACACGGGAGGAGCTATCTCGATCGGCGGCATCACCGTCCGTGGCAGCCGAGATGCAGCCCCGACGACGCCGGCAATATAAAACGCTATAAATATGCAGAATTCGATTCCCAGGATCAGATACGGCTCGTCTGCAAGCATGATGCCGGGATATCCGTTACCGAGAACAGCGTGTTCGAGGGGCATTCCGATAAGAACGGTCACCGGAAGCAGGGAAACGGC
>JAKJFL010000314.1:0-4580 GCA_022704935.1 Candidatus Rifleibacteriota bacterium | reverse complement strand
GAGGAGCTCCAGCTTGCCGCTCCCCTGCAGCCTTCGCCGACGGCAGTGAAACCGGCCGCCCCGGGCACCGTCAAAAAGCAGCGCGGAACGACGGCCCGCCCGTGAGCATGCTCCGGACGGCCGGCATCACCGCGCTCAAACGGGCGCTGATGGCCGGCACTCCCGTCATCGCAATCAACAGCTGGGAGGAAGACCAGGTCATCTCGACGCTGGCAGCGATCTCGCGCTCCGTCTTCCAGATGGACAAGCCCCTCACCCAGTGGGACCTCCAATCCGGCCTCACCAGCGGTGATCTCTCGCAGGCAGGCGTCACGACTCCGGAAGCGGCTCTCGAGACCGCGGCCCGGGCAACGGAGACGGGTTTTTTCGTTTTCCGCGACATCGTGCCATTTCTCGCGAAACCCGAGATCCAGCGCCGGATCCGCACCGTTAACACGGCGTTCCGCGGGCAGAACCGCTTTCTCTTCCTGCTCGGCGGCGACATTCATCTCCCCGTCGATGTCCGCAAGGATATCTACCTGCTCGACTTCGGCCTGCCCGACCAGGCCGAGCTCGCCGACCTGATCGAACGCGCATTCGCGTCCGCGGTCAAGCGCGGGGCAGAGAACAAAATGACCCCGGAAGACCTGGCCGCCGCGGCGACGGCCCTCCAGGGATTCACGGCGACCGAAGCCCAGCAAAGTCTCACCAAGCGTCTCTGGGGCGTGAAACTCATCGACGGCTCGCTCGTTAAACAGCTCCAGGAAGAAAAAGAGCAGCTAGCCCGCAAGGAGGGCATTCTCGAATACGTCCGTACGGACTCCTCCCTCGAAGACGTGGGCGGACTCGAGAACCTCAAGAACTGGCTGACGAAACGACGCAGGCTGTTTTCCCCGGAAGCGGCGGCGGCTGGGCTCAGGCCTCCGCGCGGCCTGCTGATGATGGGGATCTCCGGCTGCGGCAAGTCGCTGTCGGTCAAGGCGATCAGCTCGCTGTGGAACCTGCCGCTGTTCAGGCTCGACATGAACCAGGTGTATTCCGGCCTGCACGGCTCGCCGGAGGGCGCGTTCCATCGGGCGATCAAATCGATCGAGTCGATGGCGCCGGCCATTCTCTGGTTCGACGAAATCGAAGGCGGCATCAGCAGTTCGACGATGAAGGACGGCAGCACCGGCTCGCACATCTTCTCGGCCTTCCTCACCTGGATGCAGGAAAAGAAGGCCGACGTGTTCGTGGCAGCCACCGCCAACCGCATCGACCTCCTGCCCGCCGAAATCATCCGCAAGGGCCGGTTCGACCAGGTATTTTTCATCGATCTGCCGAACGACCGCGAACGCGAAGAAATTTTCAAGGTCCACCTCCAGCGGCGCGGCGTCGACACCGCCACCTTCGATCTCACGCTTCTCAGCGTCTCGACCGAGTTCTGGAACGGCGCCGAGATCGAGCACGTCGTCGAGGCGGCCATGGTCGAGGCTTTCGACCGGGGCGCCCAGTTGACGCTCGATGACTTGTACACGATCATCCGCGGCACGGTTCCTCTCTCGCGCACCATGGCCGAGCAGATCAAATTCATCCGCGCCTGGGCGAGCGAGCGAGCCATCTCAGCCTCGAAATCAGACCACCCGACGCCGTAGGCGCGCCCTGCCGTGGGCACTCCGGCGTATTTTTACTGACACGGCATCTCGATCACACATCTCGCAACGTTTGTTGCGCGCACGGCAGTATATGTCTGCGCGATTTTTCTTGCGTATCGGATGTTTTTGGCGTAGAATAATGTTAGATGAAGCTAACATTACGTCAGGGATGAAACTTTTATGGTGAAGACGAACTTTACGCTTTCCGATCTGGCGCTCGGCGAGACGGCGACGATAAGGGACATCGACGCCTCCACCCCGGCGGGCAATCGTCTGCTCGAGCTCGGGTTCATTCCCGGCACGCCGATAACGGCCCTCCAGCGGGCCCCTATGGGCGACCCAGCGACGTTCAGCATCCGCGGGTACCGCATCGGCCTCCGCCGCAGCGAATCGTCACTCGTCAGCCTCCATCCGAGCAGACGGGCAGCCTGAGCGGTTGAACCATGGCTTCGGTCCGCGTTTTCCTCGTCGGGAACCCCAACTGCGGCAAAACAAGCCTTTTCAACGCCATCACCGGCGAGCGCCGCCATGTCGGCAACTGGCCGGGCGTCACCGTCGACCGCATCGAGGGAATACGCCGGATCGGCGATCGAGAACTGATCGTCTCCGACCTTCCCGGAACATATTCGCTGACTCCCGCGAGTCCTGAAGAGCGGGTAGTGCTCGATCAACTCGACGAAATCGCCGGCAACACGATTCTGAACGTCATCGACGCGGGCAATCTCGAGCGCAACCTGTTTCTCACCATGCAACTGCTCGAACTCGGCCTGCGCCCCTGGCTGGTGTTCAACTGTTACGACGCCCTCAAGGCCTCGGGAGCCGAACTCGACCTCGAAAAGGTCGCGAGGCTCACCGGCTGCCGGGTGTTTCCAACCGTCGCCCGGACCGGGGAAGGCATCCCCGCTCTCGTGGAAGCCCTTTCTGCGCCCTCTCCGCTCGTTCCAGACCTCCCCGATCTTCCAGTCATGCGGCTGTCACGCCCCTGGCAATCGGCGGCGGAAGCGGCGATACCGGTGATCTTCCAGCAGGTCTGGCCTGACGCAACACCCTCGAGACGTCTCCGGACGATCCAAACTCTCATCGGACAACCGGCCTCGCATGCCCTCCCGGAAACAAACGGCACGCCGGAGATCGAGCCGATCCGGGCGCACCTTCTTCAGGCTCTCGAATCCGCCGGCGAGTGCGTGACCGGCGCCGGAGGCCTTCCCTGCCGCCTAGCGACGGACCGCTACGATCGCATCTCACGACTCCTGAAGGCAACTCACAAACCCGCTCCCGCGACGGAGGATCACGTTTCTTCAAGCCTCGACCGCATCTTCACCCATAAGTTCTGGGGCATCCCCATCTTCGCCGTCCTCATCGCCCTGATGTTCTGGACGACCTTCTCGCTTGGGGCGTATCCGGCCGACGCGATCGAAGCCGGCATCGACCACCTCCGTGAACTCGGCGCCGCCCGTCTTCCGGCCGGGCTGTGGCGTGACCTCCTGCTGGACGGCATCGTCACGGGGCTCGGCGGCATCCTGGTCTTCCTGCCGAACGTGCTGATCCTCTTCCTCTGGATCTCGATCCTCGAAGACTCCGGCTACATGTCGCGCGCCGCCTTCCTCATGGACAGGCTGATGCAGGGAATCGGCCTCCACGGCCGCGCGTTCGTGCCGCTGCTGATGGGCTTTGGCTGCAACGTTCCGGCGATCATGTCGACCCGCCTGCTCGACGACAGGCGTCAGCGCCGGCTGGTGACCCTGCTCATGCCCCTCGTCGGCTGTTCGGCACGTCTGCCGGTGCTTGTTCTATTCTGTGGAATATTTTTCCCTGAACGGCCGGGACTTACCCTCTCGATTCTTTATTTCATCAACCTGCTCGTGCTCGTCACGGTCGGAAGACTGCTCAGCAGGCTCATGCCTCCCCTCTCGCAGGCGCCGTTCATGCTCGAAATGCCGCCCTACCGCCTCCCCACCTGGCGAAGCGTGCAATCGATGCTCTGGGACAAAACCTTGCACTTCCTCGAAAAGGCCGGCGGCGTCATCCTGGCCGGCACGATCCTGGTCTGGAGCCTGACGGCGTTTCCCCGCGACGTTTCATACAGCCGCCCGTATCAGGCTGAAATCGCGGCGCTGAAGGCGGCCTCGCAGACCGAAGATATTGGCGAGCGAATCGCCGACCTCGAGTCATCGATGGCCCGCGAAACGATGGAACGACGCTACATGGGAAGTCTCGGCCGTGCGCTCGAACCTCTCGTGCGACCTCTTGGCTTCGGGTGGCGTGAAGCGGTTTCCCTAGTTCCGGGCTTCCTGGCGAAGGAGAGCATCGTCTCGACCCTGTCGGTCCTGTACAAGCCCGTCGACAAAGACCTCGGAACAGCCATGCGCCGCGAAGGGGTGACGCCGATGACCGGCTTTCTGTTCATGCTGTTCACCCTGCTCTACGTGCCGTGCCTGCCGACCGTCGGCGTCATCTGGCGCGAAACGAAGTCGACAGGCTTCACCCTCGTCGCGACGCTGCTTCCGGGCGTGCTCGCCTGGTCGCTGACGCTGATCACGGCGATTGTCGCGGGAGTCGGCAGAGCGGCCCCGGCAACCTCTTCCCCGAGCGGCGACACGCTCGTGATTCTGATGTCGATCGGCTTCGCCGTGTGGTATCTTGTCTGCAGGCTTCGCGCCGACCTCGGCGGAGAAAGCCCGTGCGCGTCGTGCAGAGGAACGAGTTGCCGCGTCATCCGGTCCGGCGGCGAAAAACCATGACAAGGCGGTTGCCCGAATGAAGGAACCAGGCGAGTCTCAGCGTTCGAAGAAGGCGCTCTCGAGCACGCTCGAATCGTATCTCGAGCATATTCACGAACTCCAGGGCAAATACGGCGCCGTTCGCGCCACCGATATCGCCGCCGCCATGGGCTGTACCACACCGTCCGTCACGAATGCGCTCCGCAGGCTGGCGAAGCTCGATCTGATCAGATATGAAGCCTACCGC
>JAKJFL010000313.1:0-4586 GCA_022704935.1 Candidatus Rifleibacteriota bacterium | reverse complement strand
GTGGAACCTCGTCGTGCCGGCCATGGCCGGTATTCACGCGTTGATTGGCCTGGGGGAGGGGATCATCACGGGGCTCATCGTGCGTTCCGTCAGGCGGCGCGGTTCTCTGACGGCAGAACTGGAAAGCCTCCCCGGCGCAGGGCCGGCTCCCTTGCAGTCGGTGCTGCCGGCCGTGTTCGTTGCGGCGGCCGGGCTGGCGCTGTTCGCCTCCCCCTGGGCCTGCTCGTGGCCGGACGGACTCGAAGCCGTTGCCGGGACCCTGGGATTCGAGGAACATGCCGCCATGCCGGTTGTCGCCGGGATCTGTCCCGATTACGCGATTCCCGTCCTTGGCTCGACGTTGGGAACAATGCTTGCCGGGACGTTCGGTGCGATCGTAACCGCCCTGCTCGTTCTCGCTGCCGGACGCTTTGCCGCCCGCCGCGAACGGGTGCCCGTCGCCGGCGACTGACCGGCGCTCCCTTGCGGCCGCGATGACATCTGATTCAATATCTGCCGGTGTGAAACTAGCCGCGACCCTTGCTGCAATCCTGCTGATGCTCGCTCTGCCCGGTCCCGTCTCGGCCGGCCACGCGGCATACGCCGTCGTCCTGTTCGCCGGATACCGGATCACCGATCCCGGCCTGGCGCGGCGGTCGAACGGCGGCCGGGCCGCTCTAGTGATCCTTGCCGGCGCGATCGTTCGCGGCTGGGTTGCCGGGGATGCCGGCGCCGGTATCGAGCTCGCGATTCGTGGCCTGCTCGCGCTGGGGACGCTTCTGCTGCTTTCCGCTCACCTGCCGCCCGCCGAACTCGCCCGATGGCTGAGGGCGCGCGGCATCTCCGCCGATCTAGTCGGAACGATGCTCCTGCTGACCCGCTACGGCGATCTCCTGCGCCAGGAGGTGTTCAGGCTCGACCGGGCGCGCCGCTCCCGCTGTTTTTCCCACGCGGCCGAAACCTCGTGGGTGGCGAAAAGCACCCTGCTCGGCGCCATGTTCGCCCGGGCTGTTTCCCGCGCGGAACGCGTCTACCGGGCGATGCTCGCGAGGGGCTGGCAATGAGCGGAGGACGCCTCTCGGTCGAACAGCTCCGTTTCTCCTGGCCGTGCGGCAGGAATGTGCTCGAATCAATATCATTTTCTATAAAAGAAGGCGAGCGGGTGGCGCTGATCGGCCCGAATGGGGCCGGAAAATCGACCCTGCTTCTGCATCTGAACGGGCTCCTGCCCGACGGGCGTCCGGCCGACGGGGCGATTCGTGTCGACGACCTCCCAGTGGCGCCTCCGCATCTGGCCGAGGTTCGACGACGGGTCGGTGTCGTGTTCCAGGATCCCGATGACCAGCTGTTCTGCGAGACCGTGGGCGAGGACATCTCCTACGGTCCACGCCAGCTTGGAAGAGGAACCGGTGGAACTTTTGGGCCTGAGGACGTCAGGACGGCTCTGGAGAGGGTCGGCCTCGGAAACTTCGCCGACCGGCCGATCAGTGAGCTCAGCCGCGGAGAAAAACGCCGGGTCGCGATTGCCGGCGTGCTAGCCTGTGAACCGTCCGTGCTCGTCCTCGACGAGCCCACCGGCGATCTCGATCCGCGCGGACGCCGGCAGCTGTCGGCGATCCTTCGGGAATTGCGCCAGACGCTGCTGGTCGTCACGCACGATCTGGAATGGGTGCGAGGCCTGTGCCGCCGCGCCATCCTCATCGACGGCGGTCGCCTCATCGCCGACGGCCCGATCGACACGCTCCTCGCCGACGAGCCCATGATGCTTACCCACGGTCTGGAGACCCCCGCGTCACTCAACCGGCAAACAGAATGCCGCGTCGGCCTTCGTGGCGAAAGGGTGGAATGTCTGAGATGACGTCACGAAGAAACCTGTTCAGTTGTATATTGATCATGATATTATATTTCGCCGGTTCTTCGGCCCATGCCCAGTTGCCGCCTGATTTTCCGCCGACCTGGATCGAGAAACGCGCGCCGGCGGAGGCGTTCGTCGAATACGATCTTGTCGATCTCCAGGGACAGCGCTGGAACAGCATGGAGCTGCGGGGCAAGCCCGTCGTGATACTGACCGGACATCGTGATATACGTCACGATATCAAACGATGGGCCGAGCGCCTCAAACATGAATTTGCCGATGCCGGCAGCATCGCGCTGTTTTACGACGTCAATCTCGCGCAGTTTCCCTGGGCGACGGAACATGAGGATGCCGAGGCCTGGTGGCGGGAACAGCGGTTCCCGATTCCCGTCGTGCTCGACTGGCATGCTCTGGTCGGACGGGCGCTGAAGATCGTCTACGGCACGCCGAACGTCATTATTCTCGATCGGGACAACCTGCTTGTCTATCATGGGACTGGGCCATGCGAACCCGCCGCCTGGGAGCTTGTCCGGAACATGCTCCGCCGTCTCCTTGCAGATGGCGGTGCGAAGCCGAATCTCGGCCCAGGAGTCGTCCCGAAAGCTGCTGAATGATGTGAATTTCCCGGAGGATGCAATGAATGTCGGAGACCGTGCGCCCGAATTCACGTTGAATGACCAGGATGGTAAGTCTGTTTCCCTGGCGGATTTCAGGGGAAAGCAGGCGGTCGTGGTGTTCTTCTACCCGAAGGATGAGTCGCCGGTCTGCACCATCGAGGCATGCGGCTTTCGCGATCTGACCCCCTCGTTCGCCGAAGCCGGTGCCGCTGTTTTGGGCGTCAGTTCCGACGATTCCGCAAAACATCGGGCTTTCGCCGATCAATACAGGCTTTCCTTCCCCCTGCTGGCCGATACGGACGGAACGGTGCGCCGCGCGTTCGGGGTGCCAAGCACCCTATGGCTGCTTCCCGGTCGCGTCACCTACGTCATCGATCGCGACGGTATCGTATGCATGATCTATGATTCGCCGATCCATGCACAGCGGCACGTCGAGCGTGCTCTCGAGGCCGTCCGCGCTCTCGCCCGGAACCTCTGACAAACCGGCAAAAATATCCGGGGCCGCCCGATCTGGCAGCCCCGGATTCTGCGCGGAAACGAGGTAATTACGAGAGGGCTTTGACCATCAGCTCGGCGACGCGGCGGCTGAAGCCGGCGGGGTCGGGGAGTTTGCCGCCCTCGGCCAGCAGGGCCTGGCCATAGAGGAGTTCGGCGTAGTCACCGATGCGGCTGTCGTTTTTGTCGGTGGCGTAGATACCGTTCAGTTTTTCGAGCAGCGGGTGGGTGGCGTTCAGCTCGAGAATGCGCTTCACGGTCGGGACATCCTTGCCGGTGGCCTTCAGCAGTGCTTCGAGCTGCGGCGTCATGTCGTATTCGTTACCGACGATGCAGGCGGGAGAAGTCGTGAGGCGGCTCGAGAGGCGCACTTCCTTCACATGTTCGGCGAGCTTGCCCTGCAGGGTCTCGAGAAGCGGTTTCCAGGTCGTTTCCTTCTCCTTGCGGGTCTCCTCTTCCTTCTTTCGTTCCTCCTCGCTGCCCAGCTCGGCGACGCCCTTGGCGGCCGACTGGAACGTCTTGCCCTTGTACTCGTGCACGAACTGGACCCACACCTCGTCGACGGGGTCGCTGAGCAGCAGCACTTCGTAGCCCTTGGCCCGGAACGCCTCGAGATGCGGCGACGACTCGGCCATCGTGCGGGTCTCGCCCGTTAAATAGTAGATGCTTTTCTGCTCGGGCTTCATGCGGCCCACGTATTCCTCCATCGTGAACCAGTCGCTCGGGGAGAAAGTGCTCTGGAACAGGCAGGCGTCGAACAGCCGGTCGCGGTCCTCGGGCACCTTGAAGAGGCCTTCCTTCACGACGCGGCCGAACTCCTTCCAGAACTCGAGGAACTTGTCGCGCTGGTCGGTGCGCATCGTCTTGAACGCGTCGAGCACCTTGCGGGTGATCGTCTTGCGGATGCCGGTGATGCGCCGGTCGTGCTGAAGTATTTCGCGCGATATATTCAGAGGCAGGTCTTCGGCATCGACGACGCCGCGAACGAAGCGCAGGTATTCGGGCACGAGGTCCTTGCAGTCGTGCATGATGAAAACACGCTTGATATACAGGTTCACGCCGCGCTCGGCATCCGGCATGTAGATGTCGTGGCCGGCCTTGGTCGGGATGTAGAGCAGGGAGCGGAACTCGTTCGTCGTGCCTTCGGCCCTGAACATGACCCACTTGAGCGGGTCGTTCCAGTCTCGGCTCAGATGCTTGTAGAACTCCTTGTGCTCGTCCTCGGTGATCTCCTTCTCGGGCCGCATCCAGATCGCCTTCATCGAGTTGAGCGTCGCGTCCTCGATGGTGGTCTCGTCCTTGGCGTCCTTGCCCTCGCCGACCCGCTTGTGGCGCTCGACGCGCATTCTGATGGGGTAGGCGACGAAGTCGGAGTATTTCCGCACGATGTCCCGGATCGTCCATTCCGTCGTGTAGTCCTGGACTTCGTGATGCTCGTCGTCTTCGGTGGCCTTCTCGTCCTTGTTCTCGACTTTCAGATGCAGGGTGACCGAGGTGCCCTGGTGCTCGCGGGAAGCCTCGTCGATGCTGTAGGTGCCGTCGCCGGTCGATTCCCAGCGCCAGGCCTTCTCTTCGCCCGCCTTGCGGCTGACGACGGTGACGCGGTCGGCAACCATGAAGCTCGAGTAGAACCCGACGCC
>JAKJFL010000312.1:0-4594 GCA_022704935.1 Candidatus Rifleibacteriota bacterium | reverse complement strand
GGGTATTTCCAGGGGCTCGGCGACGGCCAGAACCAGGTGATCTTTCATGCCTGCGTCCAGGACCCCGAGAAGGCGCGGACCTACTATGCGTTCAGGGTGAACGAAACCGGGCGCCGATCCGATGCCATCCTCTGCAGAACATCGGAGATCTACGCACGGTTCGAGGGGTTCGAACCATCGCATCAGGAAGCGGCCAAGGATTTCCTTCTGCTGCTGTCCGAACTCCGGCGGCCGGACTTCGAGCCGAAAACGGCGGATTCGATCGAGATCAACCGCATCAGGATGCGCCTTTCCAGCACGACGAAAGACCTCGGAAAAAGACGGGAAGTGACGGTCACGCGGCCCGGCAAACCTCCCGTCGAAGGGAAGTTCTTTTTCCGCCGCTCCATTCCGAACGCTCCGTGGGGCCTCGAAAAATTCCGCCTAAAGCGGGGGAAGGTCTCGGTCTCGTTTGTCGTTCGGCGTCTCGATGCGATTCGAGCGACGTACGGCGTGAAGTCCCCGTTCGATGCATGGGTTTTCGCACGATGACCGCCAGCTTCGCGGCGATGCCTTCATGAGGCCGGTCGAACTTCTCTTCGCCGTTGCGAGCGGTCTCGGAGCTTTCCTGACATTTCTGATCCAGCCGATGGCCGGCAAAGCCCTGCTTCCGGCGTTCGGAGGAGCTCCTGCCGTCTGGGCCGTCTGCCTCGCCTTCTTCCAGACCGCCCTTCTCGCCGGGTACGGATACGCTCATCTGGGTATTGCGGGCGCCGGTCCGCAGAAGCTTGCCCCGGTGCACCTTCTCCTGCTGCTCGGTGTCGTGCCCCTCCTTCCTCTCGACATCTCCCGCCTGCAGGCGGCCGTCGAGGCAGGGGGATTTCCGGGGCGGCCGGAATGGGCTCTGCTGTTCCGCCTGTTCCGGACGCTGGGACTGCCGTGCATCGTTCTGGCGGCGACGGCACCTCTCCTTCAGGGCTGGTTTCTCGTCGCCCGTGGTGACAGTAGCACGGATCCGTATCCGTTGTATAGTGCAAGCAATATAGGAAGTTTCGCGGCGCTGCTCGCCTATCCGTTCGTCGTCGAGCCCGCATTCTCTCTGGCTGCCCAGGCTCGCTGGTGGAGCCTCGGCTATCTCCTTTTCATCCTGTCCGTCTTTGCCTGCATGCTCGCCATGGCGGCAGCTTCGACCCGCACGATGCGGGAAGTGGGCCGGCGGTGCCCGGAGGCTGAAGAACATGTGCGCGGGGAAGAGACGGAAGCCTGTCGGGGATGGATGTGGTTCATCTGGAGCGCCGTTCCGGCAAGCCTTCTCGCGGGCGTGACGACGCATATCACGACCGATGTCGCGCCTCTGCCGCTGTTCTGGGTCGTTCCTCTGGCTGCCTATCTGCTGTCGTTCGTCATCGTCTTCGCGCCGGGCGTCAGGCAGGTATCCTGGCCGGTTTTCGTCGGCATGCCGGTCGCATACGCCGTTCTGCTTCCCTTGCTCCTGCAAGGCGGGGCGGCCTCGATTCCCATCCAGCTCGTCGTTCACCTGTCCGCATTCTTCATCACATGTCTGGTGTTTCACGGCATGCTGGCTTCCACGCGCCCGCCTGCCGGCCGGCTTACGACCTTCTATCTGACGCTCGCCGCGGGAGGCGCCGCTGGCGGTCTGTTCAACGGTATCGCCGCCCCATGCCTGTTTTCCGATATCATCGAGTATTCCCTGATGCTGGTCGTCGCCGCACTGCTCTTTCCTGCGTCCCGGCTTCGTTCGGAAGAACGCACGTTTCCGCGCGCCGTGTTCATCAGCGCCGGGTTGACGATCGTGTATGTCCTTCTCCATAAAATCGGCGCATTCGGGGTGGCGCCATCGGCGAGTCGCCTGTTCATGCCCCTCGCGAGCGGGTTCGTCATGACGGTGATGGCGTTGTGGCAGCCGTCGTTCTGGGGTGTCGTCTTCGCCGTCAGCATCATCGGCGGGGCTGCTCCCACGCTCCACGACCAAACGGTGATTCTGCGAGAGCGGAGCTTCTATGGTGCGTTCCAGGTCGTCGAGACCGGCCGCGGCAGGTTTCATCTCCTCCAGCACGGGAACATCCATCATGGAGGGCAGTTGCGCGAGGTCGGCAGACGTAACGTGCCGCTGTTTTACTATTCGCGCGAGAGCCCAGTCGGAAAGGTGTTCCGGGAAATGACAATCGGAAGACGTGCCGGGCGGGTCGCCGTGGTCGGCCTGGGTACCGGCGGAATCGCCGCCTACGGCCGACCTTGGCAGAGGTTCGTCTTCTACGAGATCGATCCGCTCATCATCCGGATCGCCCAAAATCCTGACCTGTTCAGCTTCCTGCGGGATACTGCCGCGCGAACGCTCATCGTCGCCGGCGATGCGAGAGTGAACCTGGCAAAAGCCCCGGACGGGGCATACGACCTGATCATTCTCGACGCTTACTCCTCCGATGCCATTCCGATGCATCTGCTGACGTGCGAGGCGATTGACCTGTACAGGAGAAAACTCTCGCCGTCCGGTCTTCTCCTGTTCCATATCTCCAATCGGTATCTCGATCTCGAGCCGGTTCTCGGGGCCGTTGCCGCATGCAAACAGCTGGTTGCGATGACGGCCCTCCACGACCCCGGTGATGAAGAGGCCCTGCATTATGAATCGGATGTGCGGTATGTCTTCGGTTCGAAATGGGTGCTGATCGCATCGAAAAAAGAGCATTTCGGGCAGCTGGCGCGTGACTCGGCCTGGCGAGCGACGAAGGCCGGGCCTTCCGGGCTCGCCTGGACCGACAACTTCTCGAGCATCTGGCAGGCATATCGCACCCCGTGAACGAAATATTTTGACAGGTTCATACGGCACGGGTAATATGGCGCCGGCCGATACCCCTGAAGGGGCTTCGGAGGAGAGGTGTATGTCTTTTAATATGTCTCTGAGAATATTTGCGGTTCCGGTTCGGCACTCGGACAACCGGCGGTTCTGGCATACTGCCGCGCTGGCTGGCGCGTTCGTCGCCGGAACGTCGTTCATGGCTCCCGCCTTCGCTCAGGAAGCTCCGGGAGAGCCCATGCAGGAATCCCAGGATGTCACGACCGCCATCGAGAACGGGTTCTACGATGCCCTGGCACGCGGCCAGGCTTCGGAAGCCGAGTCGATTCTGACCGGCACCATGAACGACAAGACGTCGACGGTGCTTGTCAATGTCCCTCAGCTCATGCTGGCCCTCGCGAACCATCTGTGCGAGAGCGGCGAACTCGAAGCCGCCCGGCCCTGGTATGAACGCCTCGAGAAAGAATACGGCGCCCAGATCGCCGATGAAGAGGGACAGAAAACGTTTCGCGATGTGATCAAGGGAAAGCTCGAATGGATTCGCGGCGGCGGGAAGCGACCCTGGTCGCGACCGAAAGCCGTCGATCTTGCCCGTGAAATCATGGCGGCGATCGCCGCAAGCGGAACGTCCCAGCTCGAAACCCTGCTCGCCGCGACGGATATTTACGTCGGGTGGTGGCAGAGTGAGCTCGAGCCGACCGCGCGCGAAGATCTGATCGCGTTCCTGGCGAAGCATCGGGAAGCCCGGATTTCCTGGTCGAACGAAGCCGAAATCGCCTCGCTCGGTGAAAAGGCAGACGAGCAGGTGGTGTATGCGAACACCCACGGCTGGAGCGAGATGGAAGGCGGATTCAGAAACGTCCAGTTCGCCATTCACCGTGTTCCGGGCGGCTGGGAATGGCGAGGGATCGTCCTCGGTGAAGCTGGCGGCGAACCCTGATCAGAACTGGATGTTGTCTTCCCGTGTCCAGCCCTCTTTTCTGCCGTTGTTGAAGGAAATATGGAACCACATATATTTCCCGGCCTGCTGGGCTGAGAGGATCTTCACGGTGAGGCCCTTCGGAATTTTTCCGACCAGCTGAGATTTTGCGTCGGGGCTGCTCCTGACTTTCGCGAGCGGGTCGGCGATGATCGTTCCCTCTTCGGGAAGTTTGCCGCCGGCCACGTATCCCTTCACCGTTTCTGCCGGAGCCGCCGGTTTCGCAACGGCGGTGCTGACCGTCATCGCGATCGTCCGCGCCTTCTTCGTCGCCGCCTGGATTCGCGCGGCCGTCATGCTGGCCACGGCGGAAGCCGTAACACTCGCGACGCTCTGGTCGTTGATCAGCTTCCCGTTATGGTCGACCATCGTCGAGAGGACTTCCTGGGGGCCCATAAGCAGCAGATCGTCGCGGGTCCAGCCGATCTTCTTGTTGAAGTCCCATTTGATTTTCGTCCAGCCGCCAACGTGCTCGAGAACGAAGCCCTTCGTTCCCTGATTGACACGCATCATTTCTTTCGACTCGGTGGAAGCCGATTCGCGAACCTTCACACCGTTCGTCAGCGCGTACGCAACTTCGTTTCCGAGAAGAGGCTTTCCTGCGTCCGCAGCCGTAGGGGAACTGACGGAAGAGACGGCAGGCGAGGGGAATCCCGGCGAAACACCGGCTGATGGGGTGGTTGCGGAGGACGTCGACAGGGCGATTCCCTGGGATGTATCGCCCGACGCTGCAACCGATTCCGTGGGTGCGGGTGTCGTTACTGCCGGTGTGTCCGGCGATGGCGGGGCCGATGCGGCTGGTGTCTGGCTCTTCTCTTCCA
>JAKJFL010000311.1:0-4598 GCA_022704935.1 Candidatus Rifleibacteriota bacterium | reverse complement strand
TGGCGGTTCGCCGGGCCGGCGAGAGGAACGTTCGACGGATCGCCGGTGACCCGATCGAACGACTCGACGGCATCGCCGACCGCGAAGATATCGGGGTCGGAGGTCCGCATCTGGCGGTCCACCGCGATGGCGCCGCGTTGGTTGATGGTCAGGCCGGCTTCCTTCGCCAGTTTCGATTCAGGCCGGACGCCGATCGAGAGGATGATCATGTCGGTCTCGACGGGGGTGCCTTCGGTGAACTGGAGCGCCAGCCTGCCGCCGGCATCGGCGATGCCCGAAACCTGGCTCCCGAGCCTCAGGTCGATGCCCTGGAACCGGAGGTGCTGGTGGAGCGGCGCCGTCATTTCTGCGTCGAGAGGCGGCATGACCTGCTTCTCGCGCTCGACGAGGGTGACGGCGAGGCCCCGGTGGCGCAGATTTTCAGCTGCCTCGATCCCGATGAAGCCGCCGCCGATCACGGTTGCGTGGTGCACCGGGTTCTTCTCGAGATGGGCGATGATCGCATCCATGTCGGGAATGGTCTTGAGTGTAAACACGCGCGGCAAATCGATGCCGGGAATCGGCGGCTTGAATGCCTCGGCGCCCGGGGCAAGGATGAGCTTGTCGTAGGGAAGCGTGTATTCGCGTTTCGCCTGGAGATCACGGACGGTCACTTCCCTTTTCTTCGGGTCGATCCGCACGGCTTCATGAAGCGTCCGGACATCGAGGCCGAGCCGCTGTTTGAGCGATTCGGGCGTCTGGAGAACGAGGTCGTCCCGATCTTTGATGATGTGTCCGATATGGTAGGGCAGTCCGCAGTTGGCGAAACTGACGTACGGACCGCGTTCGAGAACGATGATGTCGGCATGCTCGTCGAGACGACGGGCCCGGGCGGCGGCCGATGCTCCTCCGGCAACCCCGCCGATGATCACAACTCGTCTGTTCATTTTTCATTCCTCCTCTGGTGAGTGTCGTGGCGGCGCTTGTCCGTCGCATCGGAGCGATTGGCCGGAACGCAGTGGGACTGACATTTCGAAAGACAGTTCAGAAGCTGCAGCAAGCCGTCATGAGCGATCGAATACAGAGAATTAGTGTGGTGGCGCCTCTGTTTCACCACCCCGCTGGTTTTCATGATCCGCAGCTGCTGTGACACGATCGCCTGGGGCAGATCGAGCAGCTCCGCCAGCTTGCCGACGGGTTTTTCCCCGTCTGCGAGAGCTTCGAGCAGCCGCAGCCGCTGCGGATGACCAAGCGCCTTGAGACTTTCGGCGATCATGGGCAACGCCTCGTCGGTGATTCTAAAAAAAGAATTATTCATATATAGCAATAATACTATGTATGAGCCGGCGTGTCAAATTCATTTTTCGGAGGTGCGGTCAGTACGGAAATCTCTGAAAACCATGCCGGTGTTTTTGTTAGAGTCCATGGATGTGGTGTATGAGGGCTTCTGAAATACAGCCCTAAAAAGAGCCACCGCAATCTCCGAAAGAATCGGTGTCGAAGCCAGATTCGAAAGGAGACCACGGTGACTATGACAAGGATAGACCCCTTGGAGTGGCTGCGCAAGAGATTGGAAGGAGACTCGGACCTGATGCGTGAGATGCTGACCGCCATGTCCTCCATGTTGATGAGCGCGGAGGCAAACGCGATCTGTGGCGGCGAGTATCGGGAGCGGTTTGATGAGCGAGCCAATTCTAGGAACGGATATCGGCATCGGCGATGGGATACCCGGGTCGGGACGATCGACTTGGCGATTCCCAAATTGAGGCAAGGAAGTTATTTCCCTGAGTGGCTCCTCGAGCCTCGCCGCAGGGCTGAGCAGGCGTTGGCAAGTGTCATCACAGAAGCCTATGTTCTTGGAGTCTCCACCCGACGCGTGGAAGGGTTGGTCCAGACGCTTGGTCTTGCAGGCATTTCCAAGTCGCAGGTGTCGACCATGGCTCAGGATCTTGATGTGTTGGTGGAGGAGTTTCGCAATAGGCCTCTGAATCAAGTGTCTCATCGATATGTCTGGCTCGATGCCTTGGTGGAAAAATGCCGGGAGGGCGGGCGCATTGCCAATGTAGCCGTCTTGGTAGCCACTGGAGTGACCGAACAAGGGCAGAGAACGGTTCTGGGGTTGGATGTGGTGACGACGGAAGATGGCTCCGGATGGCTGTCCTTCCTGCGAAGCTTGGTCGCTAGAGGTCTGCATGGCGTCGGGTTGGTCATCTCTGACGCTCATCAGGGACTCCGAGATGCTGTAGCGGCCACTCTTCCGGGAGCATCCTGGCAGCGGTGTCGAACGCACTTCATGAGAAATCTCCTGTGTAAGGTTCCCAGAACGGCGCAGGATCTGGTCGCCACACTCGTGCGCACGATATTCACTCAGCCCGATGCCAAGACAACTCAGGAACAGTTGGAGCGAGTGATCGATCAACTCCAGGCTAGATTTCCGGAAGCTGCAAACCTTCTTGAGAAAGCCAGTCATGACCTTCTGGCGTTCACGGCCTTTCCAAAGGAACATTGGAAGCAGATCTGGTCGAACAATCCCCTGGAGCGTTTGAATAAGGAAATTCGCCGTCGCACCGATGTCGTCGGCATTTTTCCCAACCGGGCGGCAATTGTCCGCCTGGTCGGCTCCGTTCTTGCTGAAATCCATGATGAATGGAGTGTCAGCCGTCGATACATGAGCTTGGAGGGGCTCTCTAAGATAACTAATAATATATCACCTCAAGTGTTGCCAACAACAAAACTACGAGCGCGGAAGGCGGCTTGAACTGATTCATGATCGCGGTGGTTTATACACCACTTGACTGGACATAACCCGGTTTTTATGAGTATAATTGTGAGGACCATTCTCCAAAGGGAGGAAGCTTCCTGCATGAAACGGTTTCTGATGCTGACGGCACTCACGGTCTGCGGCGGCTTTGCCGTTGCGGATACGGTGTCTGCCTCGATCACGCATTACTCCTTTCCTGTGAATATCGCGCTGGAGCTGAAGCGGGTCGACACGAGCCAGGTCGACGCTCTCGTGGAATCGCGCATGGGTGTTCCTTCCGGCGTGAAACTTTATTTCGAAAGCTCGGATGACATGCGTGTCGAGCCTGCATCAGCCACGATCGATCGACTGACCTCCGCCAGCCCCGGAAAATTCAGGCTGAAGGTCACCGGAACGGGCCGTCCGACAGATGCGAGCGGCTCATGGATCCGCCTTCGCGCGGTCTATCTTCCTGATTACAACGCTCTGATCAAAGCTGTTTCGGATCTGAAAGCCTATCCCGACGACGGCGAACGGCAGCGGCTGATCGACATCGCAGCGCGAAACAAGGCTTCACATGCCGTGTATACCGATGCGGCTCGCCTCGACATCGAACCGAAGAACGCCCCGAGGAGGACACCATGACCACACGACGCTCATCCTGGCTGATTCGTCTTCTCCCCGTCCTTTTCATGCTGGTCGTCTGCAACCGGGCGGCCGCGGTCGAAACGCAGTTCGAATTCGTCTACCAGAAGGTGACGGCGATCGAATACAAAGAAGAAAAGAAAGACCGGAAGTGGTGGGAAAAAGCCATCGACTTCGGGAAAACCATCCTCGACAAGGGAAAAATGGTCGTCGATCAGGCAAAAATGCGCTTCTTCCCGGGCGATTATTCGGGCCCGGTGCGTTCTGTCAAAGATGGAAAGGTCTCATACAAAGTCGAGCGTATCACGGTGAGGGACGAAGCACATCTGCTCGAACTCATGGGAGTGAAGAATGGCGATCTTTCGACGCTGACGAACGGCCAGCGCGGACTTCTCGAGTCGTATCGGTATTCGAAGTCCCAGGCCGTGAAGGAACGCGCGGTTTATGGGTACCAAAAGAACGTGAAGGTCCTGCTCACCGATCTGACGGAAGGCGAAAAGCTCATCGCCGCGATGGACGGCCAGAAGAAAGCCGATGTGACGTCGGCCATGCGAAAAGACTTCTGGCCGATGTCGCTCGGATCGATCCAGCTCAACTCCCAATGCTACACCGGCAGTGACTGGAAAACGGAAGCGCAGGGCCTGTTCATGCACGAGTTCTGCCACACGCTGGATCGCGCGATTCCCGCCGGTCTGCTCGACGAGGGCGTGAAGACCTTCGTGAAGCAGGGCGGTTTCCTGTATGGGGCCGACGGCACCCATTATCTGGACGAGCGGACCAGTGCCCGCGTCGCGTTCATGGAAGGCTGGGCCATGTTCAACGAGATTTCAGTCACGGGTGAGGCAGAGTATTACCGAAAGAATCTGAAAACGATCCGGATCGAGGACCGCAAGGGCAATTACAAGGAGTATGCGGCTGCATCGCTCACCGGCAAAGACCTTCTGGCCGTCGAGGGCGTCAACGCCCTCATCCTCTCCGACATCGTCACTGCCGTGCCCGATGGCAGGGAGAAGATGTTCAAGGCGTTCGCCGCTTCGAACCAGCCCTTCCATTCGCTCAAACACCTGACGAGCGAATTTGTGAAACAGAATCCCGATCAGGTGGGCGCCGTCCTGGCCGCGATCGATGCGAACACCCTCGGAAAGCTCAGCAATGCCGAACTGAAAACGCTGGTCGGCGGGGGGGCCGCCGTCGATGCCTGGCTGGCCGCCCGGAAAACGGTTGCGGCACCAGT
>JAKJFL010000310.1:0-4619 GCA_022704935.1 Candidatus Rifleibacteriota bacterium | reverse complement strand
GGCTGCACAGGCACCTTCCATGTCAGTGTCTTCCCAGGTCGGCGAGGTGAAGAGCGAGATGAACAACGGCATGCAGAAGGTCGTGAACACCGTGAAGGAAAAGGTGAACATCGTCACCGACAAGGCGAAGGACACCAAGGCGAACTTGATCCGGGAAGCCCAGGAAAAGTATGAACAGGCGTCGAAGGCCTATCGAGAGGCAGTCGAGAAGGCTCAGGGCTCCGAGGTCGTCAGAAAGGCCAAGCAGGTCATGGATGCCGCCAAAAACGGTCTCCAGCAGCTTCTGCGCAAATAACCCGTCATTCCGGAAAGCGGGGCCGAAGAATTCTTCGGCCCCGCTTGTTGTTTCACCGAACTTTTTTCGAACGCACCATTTCCGTTCGTGCCGAGCCTGTCGAAGCCCGAACGGCTTCTCGCCCTTTGACAAGCTCAGGGCGAACGGGCAATGCTCCTCATGTTGCTCGAACCATGAACCTGAGCATCACCGATGCCGGGCGGGAAGGCATCAGGAATAGGCCAGCTTCAGCCCCTCGTCCATCGCCGACCACAGCGTCTCGACGCCCTCGAGGCCGACTGACCACCGGACGAGTCCCTGCGTGATGCCGCGCGCGAGGCGGTCGGCTTCCGGGATGCCCGAATGGGTCATCGACGCCGGGTGCTGGATGTAACTGATCGCGCTTCCGAGGCTGACGGCCAGCTCCATTGGCGTAGTATAGTCAGCGAAATAATTCATCAGCTTCTGGGCCGGCTCGAAGCCGTCTTTCAGCTCGAAGGCGATCATGCCGCCGGCCCTGCGCATCTGGCGCTTCGCCAGCCCGTGCTGGGGGTGCGACGCCAGGCCGGGGAACCAGACGCGCGCGACGCGCGGGTGAGCCTCGAGCCGGCGCGCGAGCTCGTCTGCACTGTCGCAGATCTGCTCCATGCGCACGGCCAGCGTCTGGAGGCCCTGCGAGTTCAGCCACGAGTCGAACGGGCTCGGCGTCGGGCCGTGGTCTTTGTAGACCGGGAACAGGTATTCGCCCATGAACGACCAGGGGCCGATGACCACGCCGGCGACCGACGTCGAGTGGCCGTTCACGTATTTCGTCAGGCTCTGGATGACGATATCCGCGCCGAGCCTGAACGGCTGTTGCAGGTAGGGCGTCGCGAACGTGTTGTCGACGACGAGCGGGATGCGCCTCGCCTCGGTGAGTTTCGAGATGGCGCGGATGTCGGCGATGTTCAGCGTCGGGTTGTCGGGCGATTCCAGATACACCATCGCCGCGTTCGGGCTCCGGGCCAGCGCCTCCTCGACCTTTTTCACGTCACTGGTATCGACGAAATGCGTCTTCACGCCGAACTTCTCGAGCGACCGGAAAAAGCTGTCGGTGCAGCCGTAGACGCTTCCCGAAATGATCTCGGAGCCGCTTTTCACGAGCGCGAACGTCGTGCAGGCGATGGCGCCCATTCCCGAAGCGCAGACCAGGGACGCGATCGTGGGCTTTCGCTCGTCCGCGGCCAGCGCGGCATCGATCAGATGCTGGCAGTCGAGCCTGAACAGCGCTTTTTCGAGGTATTCGGTCGTGGGATTGCCGAGGCGGGTGTAGATCCGGGCGAACGGCTTCTCGCCGCTCTTCGACTCGCCGAGAAACCGCTCGGCGCCGTCCTTGACGTTCCGGAAGCTGAACGTCGACTTCTGGACGATGTTGGGTAGACCTATTCCAACCGCTATAGATGCGAACTGGTCGGCCGAAAGGAACGGCTCATCTGTACGCGCATACTTGTTTTTCCGTTCAAGCCAGCCGTCATACCACGGATGAATCGACATTGAACTACTCCTTTCCTTCCTGTGGGACAATCTGTACAGCCCAGTCTACGCGCATCGGCCGTCCCGGTCAACGGCATTCGCCGGAACGCTCCGGACTCAGGCGGTTTTGGTGCGGGAAAAAAGTACAGAAACCGGTGGAAAAAAGCAGATCGAAGACGTATGATGCGATTCATGACGAAGTGCGGGAAATACCTGTTCATGGAGTAAGCCATGCCCAACGGCCGGGATAAGGAAACGAAATACTTCCTTGCCGATCTGATCGGAGCCGAAATCCGCTCGGCGGACGACGCCATCCCGGGCCGCATCGTCGATTTCACACTCCTCCTCGGCGAAAAATATCCGCGACTCTCTCATATCGTCATCGAAAGCGGCGCCGGCGAACGCCACCTCGTGCGCCGCGACCAGTTCGCCCGGTTTGCCCCCGGCTCGCTCGAGCTCACCCAGCCGATTTCGGCACTTCCCCTGCTCTCCGATATCCCCGACTCGGTGCTGGTACGTAACATCTGGGACAAGCAGATCGTCGACACGCTGGATGCGCGAGTCGTGCGCGTGAACGACCTCCAGATCGCCGAAGTCAAAGGAGAGCTGCGCCTGCTTGGGGTTGATATCGGCTTTCGCGGTTTGCTACGCCGCCTCGGCTTCGAGAAGTTCCTGTGTCCTCTGATCGAGCGGTTTTCGGGGCCCCTGAAAAATGAAATCATCGGCTGGGACATCGTCGAAAGCGTACCGACCAATTTCACGCATCTGAAGCTTGCCATTCCTTCCCAGAAAATCAGCGAACTCCACCCCGCCGACCTCGCAGACATCCTCGACGATCTCAGCGTGCAGGAAGGCCTCTCTTTGCTGAAAGGCCTCGATACCGAGACGGCCGCCGAAACCCTCGCCGAGGCCGAAGCCGAGACCCAGGCCCAGATCATCGCCGAAATGCCGACCGAGCGAGCCTCCGACATTCTCGAGGAGATGGAACCCGACGAAGCCGTCGACATCCTCCAGGAACTCGAAGAGGACAGGGCAGCCGAGATTCTCTCGCACATGGATGCCGAAGAGGCAAACGATGTGCGCGAACTGTTGAAGCACCCTGAAAATACGGCTGGCGGCCTCATGAGCGTCGGCTTCGCCACGATCTTCGAAGAGTTTTCCGTCGATGAGGCGTTCAAACACCTCCGGCTGATGGCCGTCGATCTCGAGATCATCTACTACCTGTATGTCGTGAACAAGAACGACAAGCTGCTGGGCGTCGTCTCGATCCGCGATCTTCTCGTCGCGAATCCGTCAGGAAAGATCGTCGACATCATGAACGACAAGCTGATCTTCGTCTCTCCCGACACGCCCCAGGAAGAGGTCGCGGCACTCATCTCCAAATACGACCTGCTCGCGCTTCCCGTTCTCGACGAGGACGGCGGCATGATCGGTGTCGTCACGGTCGATGACGTGATCGAGCTGTTGCTCGACAATATGCCCCGCATGTGGAAGCGGCGGGCGCTGACGAGCTGAGGACCAGACGATGCCGCAGCGTTTCCTCGCATTCGCCCGCGCCAGACGCCGTCTGCTGGCCATTCTTGCCGTCGTCGGTCCCGGCCTGATCACCGCTACGGTCGACAACGACTCGGGCGGTATCGCCACCTATTCGCTCGCCGGGGCGCTGTATGGGTTCGATCTTCTCTGGACGCTGATTCCCATAACGATCCTGCTGATCATCACGATGGAGATGAGCGCCCGGCTCGGGGCAGCAACGGGCCAGGGGTTGGCCGATCTGCTCCGGGAGCGTTTCGGCGTGAAGGTCACATTCTGGATGCTCCTGACCGTGCTTTTTGCGAACTACGGCACGGTCATCAGCGAGTTCGCCGGAATAGCAAGTGCTATAGACATTTGCGGCACCGCGACGGGGTATCCGGAGGTCTTCACCTGGCTCAAATACCTCCTGATCCCCCTGCTTACGTTCGGCATCTGGAAGCTGATCACGGAATACGACTACAAGAAGATCGAAAAGTTCTTTCTCATCTCGATCGTGTTCTATCTCGCCTACCCGATCTCGGCCTACTTTGCAAAACCCGACTGGGGAAGCGCGATGACCGCGCTAGTCACCCCGAAATTCCGGTTCGATGCCGGGTATTTCTTCACGATGATCGGCGTCATCGGCACCACCATCACGCCCTGGATGCAGTTCTATCTCCAGTCGACCCTGATCGAGAAAGGCATCACGCTCAAAGATTACGACGACGCGAAGTGGGAAGTCGGGCTCGGGTGTGTGACGACCGATGTCATATCGTTTTTCATCATCGTCGCCTGCGCCGTCACCCTGCACTTCACGCCGGGAGCTCCTGCCGTCAACAGCATCGATGATATCGGGAAAGCCCTCGTTCCCCTCGCCGGCTCGTATGCCGGCTATCTGTTCGCTCTCGGCCTCTTCAATGCCTCGCTGTTCGGAGCGGCGATCCTGCCTCTCTCGACGTCATTCGCGATCTGCGAGGGCATGGGGTGGGAACGCGGCATGAACAAGACCTACGACGAGGCCCCCTGGTTCTACTGGATCTTCTCTTCGCTGCTCGTCACCGGCGCCGCGATCGTCCTGATTCCGGGCATCAGCTTTCTGTATCTGGCCGTCATGCGCGTGTCACAGGTGGCACAAGGCCTGATCCTGCCGCCGTTCCTGTATTTCCTCGTCAAACTCGGCGACGACAGAACACTGCTCGGGGAATACGTGAACCCGCCCTGGCTCAGCCGCATCTCGTGGGCCAGCTTTTATATTCTTACAGTTATCGACCTTGTCCTGCTGGGCGCCAGCCTCAAGGAGTTCGTTCTGTAGGGGCGG
>JAKJFL010000309.1:0-4637 GCA_022704935.1 Candidatus Rifleibacteriota bacterium | reverse complement strand
GGATGAACGCCCCGACCCGTTCGAGCCTGGCCGAGCCGTTGGCGAGGGTGGCGGCACCCATCGAGCGTCCATAGGCTGCGAGTGGCATGGTCGGTGGCAGAAGCCCGTTCGCCTCGGCGGCCCTGATAACCGCATCGACGTCTTCCCATTCGTGAAGGCCGATCGTCGTGTATCGCCCTTCGCTGAGGCCGTGGGCGCGGAAATCCAGAGTCAGAATGTTGTACCCGGCCGCATGGAGGAATTCGGCCATGTCCAGGATATGGAGATGGTTCACGCAATGACCGTGGCAGAGCAGCACCGCGCCCGCCGCCGGATCACCCGGATACCACCATGCCGCGATCTTCTGACCCGATGCGTTTTGGGCGATGAAGGGAATTCCCGGGATGCTCGGGACCTTGTTCGGAAGGTTGCCGCGATCGGGAAACATCAGGATATTCGACAGCGCGATCGAAAGAAATCCGCTGCCTGTGCCGAGCAAAGCCACGACAAGAAAGAGCCGGAAAAAGGGAGAGGTTTTCATGGTGTCTGCCGGGGTTCCGGCCGGAAGCCGGATTCCTTTCGAAGTTTTTCCTGGATGGTCTCGAGTTCCCCCACGAAGGAACGCAGCAGCGGCGTGAAGGCTGCCAGGGCCACGGCAACCTCGGCGGCGTTTCCCGACCGCGCTGCATTTTCAACCGCGCTGATTGCCTGGAACACCTTTTCCGATGCATACGTTCCGATTGCTCCCTTCAGCGAGTGCGCCCTGGTCGATGTCTCGGCCATGTCACCGTTCGCTGAGGCCCGTTCGAGCGCGGCGAGCTGCTCGGGGTATTTGGCGAGGAAGATGTCGATCATCTTGTGAAGCACGCCCGCATCCCCGCAGACGCGTTTCATCAGGTGCTCGACGTCGATGGTGGCGGTAACGCCGCCGCGAAGCCTGTCGATGGTGCCGGAGATGACGTCGAACAGCTGCTGGCGGGTGTAGGGTTTCTGCAGATACCCGTCGAATCCAGCCTCCTCGATGAGGCGGATATCCTCGGGCAGGGCGTTTCCCGTCAGGGCGATCAGGGGAATATGGCCGCCCGCCCTCGCTTCTCGTTCGCGGATGGCTCGGGCTGCCTCCAGACCGTTCATTTCGGGCATCTGAATATCGGCAAGAATGGCATCGAACGTCGATCCGGCAGCCCGTTCGACGAGCTCACGCCCAGTGGCGACCGGCGTCGTCAGCCAGCCGCCCGATTCCAGAAGCGCCTCGACGAGTTTGCGGTTGATGTCGTTGTCCTCGGCGACCAGGATAGAACCTGAAACGGCCGGCTTCGGCGCCTGCTCTGCCGGGCTTATTTCCCCGGATGCTTCTTCCCTGGCTTCGGCCAGCCGCAGCTTCGCCGTGAACCGGAAGGTCGAGCCCTTTCCCGGGATGGATTGCACCGAGATCTCGCCCTGCATCAACTGGACGAGCTGGCGGCAGATCGTGAGTCCGAGGCCGGTTCCCTCTTTTGTCCGGTGGTTGCCGGAACGGATCTGTGCGAACGATTCGAACAGCCGGGAAATCTGGTCTTCCGGGATGCCGATGCCGGAGTCGCGTATTTCGACGGCGATGACGACGGCATCCTCTTTCGCTGGGGGAAGCCGCATGGCCAAGAGCCGGACGCTGCCTTCGTCGGTGAATTTGATCGCGTTGTTGAGCAGGTTCAGGAGAACCTGACGGAGCCTGAACTGATCACCGATGACAAGGCCGGGAAGCTGCGGATCGAGTTCTCCCTTCAGTTCGATCCGCTTTGCGGCCGCTTTGCCGGAAAGAAGATCGAGCGTGGCCTGGATGAGCGCCGGCAGGTCGAAACGGGACTCTTCGAGCTCCATGCGCCCCGCGCCGATTTTCGAAAAGTCGAGGATGTCGTTCAGAAGCGCCAGGAGTGACTCGCCCGCGCTTCTGATGAGCGTCAGGTAATGCTGCTGGCGCGGAACGGTGACTTCGGAATGGAGAACGTCGATGAGCCCGAGAAGGGCGTTCATGGGCGTGCGGATCTCGTGGCTCATGTGCGCGATGAACCGGCTCTTTTCGAGGTTCGCCGCCTCGGCGGCTTCTTTGGCGCGTGAGAGCGCCAGCTCCATCTCCTTGCGATGTCGGATGTCGATGAAATTCTCGAGCAGGTGGGGAACTCCCGCCAGATCGAGCCTGATCACCTGCTTGATGATGGGGATGCGTTTTCCGTCATGACCGATCAGGACGCGTTCCGAGTGGTCGATCGTCTGGTGCAGATTCGATATCGGGCATTTCCCCTTCTCGGACGGGCATATGAACTGGTGACAAACCCGCCCGATCACCTCTTCGTAGGGCCTGCCGAGCATCTCGAGGGCGGCCGTGTTCACCTCGACGATCGTGTGATCGTCTTCCCGGATGAGAATGAACCCGTTCGGAGCCGCGGCAAACAGTTTTTTGAACCGTTCCTCGCTCTCGTTGCGCATCTTTTCCAGGAACCGGCGGCTGGTCAGGTCGCGGATGAACAGCAGGAAAACGTTTCGCTCCCGAGTTCGCAGGAAGGAACCGGTGATCTCACCCTGGAACTCATGGCCGGAAGAATACAGGAGACGCCGTTCGACGGCCGCCGGCTCCCCTTTCACGAGCTGGGAGAAAAACGCGGCCGCGTCACCTGCGCCGTCCGGGCAGATGTCCTCGTATCTGAGCTGTTTCATCCGTTCGGGATCCGGGATGCCCAGTGCGCGGTGCAGGAACGGATTGGCGGCCAGGATGGCGTGCGTGTCTGCATCGGCGATCAGGATGCCTTCCGGGGCGTTCTCGAACACGCTCTTGAACTGCTGCTCGAACTGCACGGCCTGCTGGGCCTTTTCGGCGACCCGTGCCGTGCCGATCTGGAATGCGAGCGCGAGAATGACCAGCGACAGGGTCAGGGCAAGGGGAAGATGGCGGGAAAGAGCAACCCGGTTCATGTCGTTCATGAGGAGAATGTGCCAGCCCTTCGCGTTCAGCGGTGCCTGAGAGCAGAACATTTCCCGGTCGAAGGCGCGCACGAAGCCGCTCAGGGGATGGGGCGAGCTGAACAATGACGCCGAGGCTATCGCTCCGAACTGGCCGGACCGTTCAATTGCCGTTCTCCGATCGTTCGGAAGCGGGAACAGCGGCATGAGATCCCATTCCCGCCGACTGCCGAGAAAGATGATCCCGTCGGGGCTGACGAGCATGGCGTGAGAGTGGCGCTCGAACAGCGGCGCCATCGTGCTCATCGGCCGTTTGAGGACGATCGCACCCGTGATGCGCCCGTCGGGGGTTCTCACCGGCTGTGCGGTATAGTGGCCGGTAATTTTCGATTTCGCGCCCAGGGCGAATGCGTGTCCGGTATTTCCTGAGAGGGCTTCACCCAGATACGGGCGCCGGGAAAGGATCTGGTCGAGACCGCCGGCCGGCGTGTCCTCGTTCGAAATGGAAACGCAGAGCCCCTGGCCGTTGGTGACGAACCAGACGAACCCGGGCGTCGAGCCGGCGCACTCCCGAAGGAACGTGTCGCATTCCTTGAAGGCGTTTCCCGATGCGGCCGAAACGACCGCCGGGTAGCGGGAAGCGAGGAACGTGAGACGCTTATCCTCGCGCAGATCGTTTTCCACCGCCTCGGCGAGGCTCTTCGCCTGGTTGTTCGTCTCGGTTTCGAGCGCTGCAAGCGATTTGACTTCGAGGTGCCGGGCAAGGAGCGTTCCTGAAATGGACAGCAGCAGGACAGCCGCGATGACGCGGTAGCCAGGCGTCATCGGGGTGATGGCCCCCGTGGCTGCCGCGATTCGTGAAGCCCATCGCTGCATGCAGAGAGCGGTTCCGAATTGCAGGACGATATAGATGAAATCGAGGGACAGGAGGGGATGCCTGGTCTGGAGGGTCGTGAAGAGCGAAACCGGATCTCCATAGTATGTGGTATATGACGCCGTGATGGCGCCGCCGAACAGGATGAACGACGGCATGACGCAGCAGGGAAGAGGCGCGTCCTCGATGGCGGTCTTGCCGAGCCTGTGCAGCTCGAGACCGATTCCGGCCGTGCCCAGACCGAAAACCAGATGCGCTGCCGGGTGGAGAAGGTCACGCGGAAGGGCGATGAGAAACGCCGTTCCCGCGATGCAGACGACGCCGAATCCCGCCTGGACGTGGTGCGTGGAAAACGCGGCTTTCCGGTGAAACTCTGCGAGCAGAAGCCCGCACATGAGCATCAGAAGAGAATGGACGTCGACGTTTTCGGCGACGAGAAACTCCGAATTCGTGAATGCGCCGGTCAGGTTGTTGATACCGGCGAGAATGAAGGCCGGCCAGAGGGTGTTGAGGAACAGCCGGCGCCGGAGAGACAACGGCATGCCGAGCAGAATGGCGGCGAGAAGCCACCAGCCGCATCCCTGGATGAGCGCCAGAAAATGTGGCTTGGCCAGCGATTCCAGCAGAAAATCGAAAATTGGAAGAAACCTCCCCGATCACATCTCTCTCTTCGTATTGTATCCTGTTTCCTGCCATTCGTCAGCCGCATTGTTGACGATGGGATGTTCTCTTGGTATCACTCTTCCGGGGCGCGGGTCGTCGGAGTCCGCACGTTGCGGTTCCGGGGGACGGTCTCGAATTACGCAGAGTCAGGGGGAAATGCCGCATGCCGAGGCTTCGTCGTTCA
>JAKJFL010000308.1:0-4640 GCA_022704935.1 Candidatus Rifleibacteriota bacterium | reverse complement strand
CGGTCGCTGGTGAAGCTATGGCTGGGCTGGAGCCCGACGAACAGCGGCGTTTTCTCGGCCGGGAACGGGCCCGCCATGCGGGCTCCCGTCATCGGAGCCTGCTTCTCGGCTGACTGCTCGAACGGGGAGACAACGCCGGAAGCCGCCGATTCTGCCGCTAAACGCCGGGCCCTGGTGCGCGCGTCGACCCTCATCACCCACTCGGACCCCCGGGCCGAGCAGGGCGCCCAGATCGCGGCACTCGCCGCCGCCTGCGCCGCCCGGACAGAACGACCTGAGGAAGCCCCGCGCCGCTTCCGAGCCATACTGAAAAACCGCCTTCCCGATCTCGCCCCGGAATGGGCTCCCCTGCTCGATGCGGCGGCTGCATCGGCAGACACCGGCGCGACGACGGCAGCATTTGCAGCCGCCCAGGGATGGAAAACCGGAGTCTCGGGATTCATTCTCCACACCATTCCCGCGGTTCTGCATGCGTGGTACCGCTCTCCGAACGATCTTCGAGGCGCGCTCTCGGATATCATCGGGGCTGGAGGAGACACGGACACGACAGCGGCAATCCTTGGCGGCATCATCGGCGCGGGAATCCCCCACGATGCGATTCCGAAAGACCTTCTCGACACGCTCCGGGACTGGCCCTGGTCCGTCTCGTTCCTGCGCGACTGCGGCAAGGCGGCGGCCTCCCCCGAAACCACCGCTCCCGCCGTTCCCTGGCCGCTCGTCCTGGTGCGTAATATCGCCTTCGCATCCATCGTGATCGCCCATGGTTTCCGCCGTCTGTTTCCTCCATATTGAGCCATATATTGTTTCGAACGGCCGTAGCACGTTCCATTGAGTCCTGCAGAATGATTACCAACCGTTCGCCCTGAGCTTGTCGAAAGTCGATTGCCTCTAGTGCTTCGACAGACTCGGCACGAACGGGAGTATGAAATTGGCTTTTTGTCTATTTACTGACACATCATGATATGAATGAAAGGACCTTCATGACATCGAAGCGGCAGACATTCGACATCGGAGTCAATTCAGAGGTTGGCGAACTCGAAGGCGTCATCCTTCACACCCCGGGGCAGGAAATCGAGAACATGACGCCGCAAAACGCGGAGCGGGCGCTTTACAGCGACATTCTCAACCTTTCCGTCGCCTCGATCGAATACGCACAACTGCGCGGTGTGCTCGACAGGATCACCCGGACATTCCAGGTCAAGGGCCTTCTCGAGCAGATTCTGGGCAATGACGAAGCGAAGCACCACCTGGTGGAGAACGTCTGCCTCAGCGAAGACGCCGCGGACCTCCGCGAGGAGCTGCTCGGCATGACCTCCCGGGATCTCAGCCGCTGTTTTCTCGAGGGCGTGTTGATGAGGAAAGACAACCTGTCTCGCTTTCTCGACCATGAGAAGTATTCGCTGCGTCCCCTGCACAACTTCTTTTTCACCCGCGACTCGGCTATCGCGATCAACGACTGGGTACTGATTTCGCGGATGGCGAACAAAGTCAGGACGCGAGAAGCCCTCATCATGGAAGCGATCTTTCGCTTCCATCCGATGTTCGGCGTCGCGACCCTGAACCCGAACACCCCGATCGAAGCCAAACGAGGCGTTCAACTCGAGGGCGGCGACATCCTCGTCGCCCGGAACGACATTCTTCTGGTCGGCATCGGCGCCCGCACCAACCCACACGGCGTCGATTTTCTCGTTGAACATTTCCGGAAGCTGAAGCGCCCCCAGCACATCCTGGTGCAGGAACTGCCGCTTCAGCCGGAGTCGTTCATCCACCTCGACATGGTGTTCACCTTCGTCGACACCGACGCCTGCATGATCTACGAGCCCGTCATCCTGCAGCCCAACCGGTTCCGGACCGTCCGCATCAGCATCGACAACGGCCAGTCCGTGAAAATAAGCGAGGAAAAGAATCTCCCTGACGCCCTAGGGGCGCTGGGCATGCCGCTGGACCTGATCCGGTGTGGGGCCAGTACGGACCCCTGGACACAAGAGCGCGAGCAGTGGCACAGCGGTGCCAACTTTTTCGCCATCGGCCCCGGCAGGATCATCGGGTATCGCCGGAACATCAATACGATCGAGGAGCTCGACCGTAAGGGCTTTGCCATCATCGACGCCACCGACGTCGCTCAGGGAAAGGTCGACCTGAACCGCTACGGCCGGTGCGTCATCACCATCGACGGGTCAGAACTAGCCCGCGGCGGCGGCGGCTGCCGCTGCATGACCATGCCCATCCGCCGGCGATGATGATATATGCCATAATATATCGCAGGGGCGGGTTTGTAACCCGCCCCTGTGAGAATGCACGTCTCCCCTCCAGCGGGGGAATGGAGTCGGTCAGTTTTTTTCGACCTTGAACCCGGCGCCGATCCAGGCCATCGTGCCGCCGTCGACGTTGACCAGGGTCGTCGTGCCGTCGAGGCGGCCGGCAAGCTGGCCGCACGCCTGCATCGAACGACCGCCGCTCAGGCAGATCACAAACAGCCGCTTCCTGCCTTTCACGCGGTCGGCCGACCGAGATACAATACCGAGAGGTATATTTTCAGCCCCGGGCACGTGGCCCGACGCGAACTCATCGGGTTCCCGGACATCGATAACCAGTTCATCGGGGCTCAGGCCTTCGGAGATGCGTTTTTCAAGTTCCCGTACAGATATTCTCTCCACGCCGTCAACACCTCCGAATAGTGACATGAACATCGAAATGACTTTCCCGAGCATCGTCAGAATTCCACCTCGCCGACCGTAAAGGTTTCCTTGCGCTCGGTCAGCCGCATCGTGATCGATCGACGCTTCTCGTTCGGGCGGCCGTAGTTGGTGAACACGTCGACCTGAAGCGTGACGGCGCCTGACAGGGTCTGGGCGTTACTGCCGAAGAAGTTGGTCTGGATCGTGTACATGCCCTTCATCGCCTTCTTCAACAGGTATTCCTCGGGCCCGTAGCCCTGCGTGAAGTCGCACGAGACAAGGCCACCGATGCCGGTGCGGTTGTAGCCGTAATACGCCTTTTCGCCAGACGGTTCGTTGACCCACAGGTCCATGTCTGTCATGTCCGCGTCCCAGGTCATGACGATGCGCAGATCGAGTTCCATCGGGTGGATGAAGCGGGAATCGACGCCCTTGAACGTGGTGATGCCGGCGGCTTTCGCCTTCGCGATCAGGTTGTTCATCTCCTCGAGGGCCATCAGTTCGATCTCGCGGAAGCGGCCGTCCCAGCGTTTCTTCGCGACGACGTCCCACAGCAGGCTCACCGCGCGCTCATACTTGCCCATGCGGCCCAGGACCAGCCCCAGGTCGCGATATGACTGCGGCTCCTCTGCACGCATCTTCAGCACCTCTTCGAAGATCCCGGCACTCAGATCGAGCAGGTCGCGCTGGGAGAGCCGATGGGCCAGGATGCGCATCAGCGCGGGATTCTCGAGTTTCAGCTCGGCAAGGTTCGACAGCACCTGCAGGCCGATCGCGTCCTGTTTCAGGCCGTAGAAGAAGTCGGAGCAGTCGAGATAGAACGCCGGGGAAGAGCCGAACTCGGCTTTTTCCTTCTGATAGGCGGCGAACTCGGCGCCTTTTCCGGCCGCCTTGATCCGCTTCAGATACGGCGTGTCGGGAGTCCAGGCCTTCATGGCGACGCCCGGTTCGACGGGCCTAGATGCCTGATTGTCGTCCACGCCTCCGATATCGGCCTTTTTGGATTCTCCACCGATGGCTCCGGCGGAACCGGCAAAACCGTCCATCGCGGACGCTTCCTCCACCATGCCGGGCGCCGACATTCTCCGTGCGGGCGCAGGCGGAGGCGCGGACGGCATCACGCTTTCGGATTGGGGCATCGGTTCCGGGGATCTGAGACGTTCTTCACTCTCCGCAGCGCCGCCGGGAACATTCCTGGAGCGAAGCTTCTGCTGCGGTTTCCAGGCGAATTCTGTCTTGTACCATTCGAGGCGGGCCTGCCACAGATTCAGGATCTCCTCGAGCTTGCCGCGTTCGGCTTCCTTCAGGTCCGACGCGCGCTTTTCCATCACCTCGAAATACTGCTTGCGCCACTCCGGCATGCCGGCCGGAGGTACTATTTCATGTTCAATATATTGTTCGGGCCGTTCCAGCACGATCAGCGAGGTCTGCGGCGTCACGATGCCGTATCGTTTCCCGAGGGCGATCATTTCCTTCTCGTTCTTCTGCGGGAACGCCTCGAGGTCTTCGAGCTTCTTCTGGGCCCAGAACCGGCGCAGCAAGTCGCCTTCGCCTGCGTCGGCGGCGTTCACCGTGAACTCGACGGTCTTCATGACCTTGCCGGCCGTGCCGAACTCGAGCGTGATCTTCGCTTCCCCGCCGGTCAGACGGCCGGCCGCCGTGAACCTGCCGCGAGCCGTCTTCTGGAGCTGCGGCACGAGATCGTCCGCGCCCGTCGCCTTCGCGCCGAGGAACAGAAACACCGGGCGGCCGATTCCCTTCACGGCGTCTTCGGGCTTCGTCTGCTGCAGGTTCGCGTATTCACCGCCGTTCTGCAGGGCGAGCTGGCCGAGCAGGGCGTGATTCGCGCCCGCGTCGCCGCTGAAGATGAACAGCGGAGCGCCGAATTTCCCCGGCTCTTCCTTTCCGAAATTCGAGATGCCGTCGGTGAACATCAGGTAGACGTCGGGAACGGCCCCTTCG
>JAKJFL010000307.1:0-4649 GCA_022704935.1 Candidatus Rifleibacteriota bacterium | reverse complement strand
CGGGACGTTCGCGATGTTTTCTGCGTTTTTCCCGCTCGGATTCTTCTTCTATTATCGCCATCCGCTCATGAAGGCAATTTCGATAAGCCTTTTCTCCTGGATGGTATACGGACTCTACATCACACGCTGTCGCGCTGCGCTGATGGGCGTAATCGCCGGTGTGATATTCATGTTCCTCATGCTTCTTCTGTTCGACCGCAGCTGGAAGTTTGTCCGGCGGCATGCGGCCTTCTTTTCGATCATCGGGTGTGTACTGGCCGGAGGTCTGGTGATATCGGCCATGACAGCAAGATCAACCGATATGTGGGATAAGGTCCGAAACACCTTCACGATGGATCGGAACGTCAGCAATACGTACGAACGTGTCTGGGTCTGGTACGCGACGTTTCGGAATTGGCTCGACAATCCGAAACTGCCGATGGCCTCGCCGGAAGCGCGGAATCAGATCGACATGGCCGCGGAAACCGGAGAGCTTCCCGCTCGGATCACGCGTTGGCTGCTGGGCGGCGGTTACGGCTCTTTCAAACACTTTTTCCCACTCCAGGAAGCCAAAACCTTCGATGACGAAAACAAGGAGACATTCACGCCGGTTACCTTCCGACAGGCTCATAACGATTGGCTCCAGGTGCTCGCGGAACTCGGAATCATCGGCTTCGGGATCCTGCTGTGGCTGGTGTGGCGCTTCTTCGGCGGCATCTACCATGCGGTCAAAGCCGACATGCAGGGGGCACAGGCGAGCGATTTCCGGGGTGACCATGTGCTGTTGATCACTTTGGGTGCCGCGATGGTTGCCCAGCTGGTTGCGGCCGTGCCCGACTTTCCATTCCATCGCATCGAAACGGCGTTGTATGCCGTCATCGTTCTGGCGCTTGTTCCGGTGATGGCTGAGACGATGTTTTTTTCGCGGCAGCTTCCTCTCACGACAATCGATACGGTCCCTAACGCCCCCGTATGGATCGGGAGCCTCGGCGTGGTGGCGGGGCTTCTCGCAATCAATTACGAGGTCCGAAGTTGGCAGGCGGATATAAAGGTCCGCGCGGCGGAAGCGTATCTCGGACAGAGAGCCTCCCCCGAAAGCGTTCTGATGGCAAAGCGGGAACTATTGAATGCAATACAGATCGATCCGCTCCCGGGCGACCAGTATCTGAAGATGGCGACGATTCTCGAACTCGAGAACAAACCGCAGGAAGCCCTCGATTTCGCCAACCGGGCCTGGAAAAACATCAATTACAATGCACGCTCGACCTACCATTCCGTGACCTTCAGGCGGCTGCATATTCTTTACCACCTTCTGCAGGACAGGAAGAAAGCTCTCGACGAGGCGTTGTTCGGCCAGTATCTCACTGCAGGGGAGGCACGCTCCATCTACTATTTCTACGCCGGCAAGATCGCTCTGGAACTCGCCGACCTGACGAAGGCGGAGTGGGCGCTGTCGCGAGCGATGAACTATCCGACCTTCGTTTCGCAGGCGGCGGCGAACCTTGCCGTCGTCAAGGCTTCGATGCAGAAGTGGCAGGAAGCGCTGACGCTGGCCGCCTCAATTTCAGCGCTGGTGAATGAGGCCGACCCGACGATGCTCGATATCATCGGGATTTCCGCGACGAATCTCGGTCAGACGGCCACCGCCGAACGGGCGCTGCGCAAGGCAGTGAACCTCGGACCGACACAGCCCGTCTATAAGCGCGATCTCGGCTCCCTGCTGGTCCGGACCAACCGGACCGCCGAAGGCCGCGCCCTTCTGGAAGAAGCCTACGGAAGCGCCGATCTTCCGCCGCACATGGGCGAAGAAATCAGAACCCTTCTTGCCTCGCTGACGGTTCAGCAGCGGAAGATGGCCGATGACTTACTGGCTGCGGGCAACAGAACGCCAGCTGTCGAAATATTGCGAGAGATATATAGCGGTCGTGTTCTTCCCGACGGCATGAAGAAGGACGTCGAAGCAAAACTGAAAGAACTCGGTGCGATGGTAGCCGAACGGGCCCCCGTTCCCGCTGAAGCTCCGCCCGTATCGCCGGCTTCTCCGACCTTCCCGCTGCTTGATGGTGCCGCACAATGAGCCGCGCCGCGTATCCAAAGCACCTGACGGGCAGGAAACTCGTCGGAAGATCGTTCCTTGCCGCCTTGATTTTCCTTGCGCTATTCACGGTTGGCTGTCGTTCCGACCGGAGACTTCCCGAGCGGCTTCAGGCGGATTTCTCGCGGAATACGTCTGATGTTCTCAGGCTGGGATTATACGGCGACGTGGGCGATCTGTCCCCGATCGGCCACCATGGCGAATATGATCGGTCCATCTGTAACCTGATACATGCCGCTCCGTTGAGAATTGCCGCCGATGGAAGCCTCGAAGGGGATCTCTTTGCTTCGTGGGTGAGTTATCCGGACGAAACTGGCCGCCTCATCGTCGATGGCATCTGGAAACAAGACCTGAAATGGCATGACGGAACCCAGTTCGACCCGAAAGCGCTCGGGTTCACATTCGAGGCAATGCGTGATCCTGCGAATGCCTCTCCGTATGCGGCTCTCGCTTCAGAGGTCGTCGACGTCGCTCCCATGGATCGCGGCAGGCGGATTCGCATCGTGTTTCCAGGGTTATCGCGCCGGTATCTCGAACTGCTGACGGCCGGCCTTCTGCCACCCCATCTACTCGAGGGAAAAACGATTCCAGAAGCGAAAATCGAACGGCGAGTGAATGCCTCAGATACGTTCGCCAGCGTGGAAACCGGAACGTCGACTCAGGTTCTCTATACGGAGTATCCCGTCGGTCTGGGGGAATATCGGCTTGCAGACAGAAAACGGGGTATGTTCATGGAACTCGAAGCGGTCCATGGCGCGGCTTCCGAGACAGCCAGGCCGATATTCCGGCGGATTCTCGTGAGGTGCCATTCCCAGTTCGAGACGCTCCTTAACGATTTTCGTCAGGGGAGACTCGACTGGATGCCCGTTCCATCCGAAATTGCCTCGAAGATCGAAGAACTCCAGATTCCGGATGCTCGTTTCTGTCGATACCCAAACCCGAGTTTTCTGTTCTGGGGATTCAACATGAAGAAGGCGCCGTTCGATCAGATGCAAGTGCGAACAGCGCTTGCCACGGGCATCGGCAGGGGCGCCGTCAGATCGAAAATTCCCTATGATGGAACGATTCTGACGAATATGAGGATTTCTGCAACGGCAACGGAAGCCATCGTGGAAAATGCTCCGGAAACCGCGCAGGAAGCAGCCGATCTGGCCCATCTGCTCGATGGAACGGGACTGAAAGATTCGAACGGCGACGGCAAGCGGGATATGAACGGAAAACCCTTCGCCATGAAAATCCTCGTCAACGAGGAGAATCTCGTCAGGAAGCTTGTTGCGGAAGAAATTTCCTCGCAACTCAGGCGTGCGGGTATCGATGCCTCGGTTGAGGCCGTCAGTTGGTCTGACCTTCTTGGAAACCGGCTTGTAGGCGATTCATGGGACAGCTTCCTGCTGTCGTTTCAACTGCCCCGATCCGGAAATGCCGTCGATCTCTGGCATACCCCGACGGCATCGATCACAGATTCCCTGAATTATTGCGGAATTTCCGACCCGGACCTGGACTCGATTCTCGAGCAACTGGACCGGTGGCCGGAAAAGGCAAGCCCGTCGACATACCTCGGAAGCATTTCCGAGCGGCTCGAGGCTGTCAGGCCAGGGGCGTTCCTGTTCAGGCCGGCGGATGTTGCCGCCTGGCATACGTATTTGAGCGGCCCCGAAAACGAAGCGAACATCATCGATATGCGGCCGTCCGCTTGGCAAAAGAAGGGTGGAAACGGTGGCGCTGCCGTATCGGCTGGCTCACCGGATACCCGGTAACATCGGATGCCCTCCATTCTGAACATTTCTGACTACTCGCTGACCCTGCGTGGCAGCGACGGCCGGCCTCTCCCGGTGCTTCAGGGCGTGAACCTGGAAATCGGCCGGGGTTGTTGCGTTGGCATCGCCGGCGAGTCTGGCTCGGGCAAGTCCGTTCTTGCGCTGAGCGTGATGGGATTGCTTCCCCAGTCCTCTGTGGTCGGGCGATCGGGAGCGATCCGGTTCGATGACCTCGACCTTCTTTCGCTCGACGAGGAATCGTTTCGCGGGATTCGCGGCAGGCGCATGGCCATGGTGTTCCAGGAGCCGATGACGGCGATGAACCCCCTGATGACCCTCTTCGACCAGGTCGGGGAGACGGTGCAGGCGCATCTGCCCGGGGCAACCCGTGAAGAAATCAGGGATCGCGTCATCCGGTCGCTTCAGCGGGCCGGCTTTGCCGATCCCGCGAGGTTCATCTCCTCCTTCCCTCACCAGCTCAGCGGCGGCATGCGGCAGCGGGCCATGCTTGCCATGGCGCTCGTCATGGAACCCGAACTCGTCATCGCCGACGAGCCGACGACCGCTCTCGATGCTGCTCTCCAGATCCAGCTTCTCGGGGAACTGCGGCGGCAGGTGCGGGCTGGCGGCAGTTCGATGATGTTCATCAGCCACGATCTCGGCGTTATCAGGGCCGTGTCGGATGAGCTCGTCGTGATGTATGCCGGCGTCGTCGTGGAATCCGGGCCGACCCAGGACGTGATGGCCCGGCCGGCGCATCCGTATACCGCGGCGCTGATCGAGGCCCTGCCCAGGCTGATCATCGAAAAGCGCCTGCC
>JAKJFL010000306.1:0-4683 GCA_022704935.1 Candidatus Rifleibacteriota bacterium | reverse complement strand
TCGGCGCGATCGCTAAGTTCAACGAGAGCTTCAAACGCACGATCCTCGCCAACGGCACGACCGGAACGACGGACGACGGCGAGACGCCGGGCGGGGATGACTCGGACTGGCTGACCGGCCGCTGGCCGATGCCGATCTCGGCGACCGGGCTCGCGATCTACTTTCCCGAGAAAGCCTCGAACTACTCGCCGGCCTACGACGATCTCGAGTTCGCCGCCGTCTCGCGCTGGGACGAGATGCTCGCCGACCATTTCCGGAAAACCGCGGCCGGCCGTGTCGCTGCTGACCTCGAACGGGGAAGCCTCGACGCTCTCCGCGACCAGCTTCGCGAGACCGGCTCCCTGGCCCGCGAAACAGGCCGCGCCGCCGCCGCCGCCGCCGCGTTCAGACTGCACACCGAGGGCGGCCTGACCCCTTCCATGGCCGTCGAAGCCCGCAGCCTGATCGACTCTCTCAGGGCACGCTGAGCGGCTGAACATCACTCTCAGACTGGAGCCAGGCATGACTGAATCGACTGTTGCCATCCTGCGCACGAGCCCGCGCACGGTGCTTTCGGATTACCACGAGCTGATGAACCTCGCGGGGTATCAGCAGACGATCGACCGCGCCGTCGACACGGCGCTCAAGATCAATATCTCGTGGCACTTCTTCTTCCCGGCCGCCTCGACGACGCCGTGGCAGCTCGAGGGCGTGATCCGGGCCATGAAGGCTGACGGATACGATCCCAACCTGATCCACGGGTGCCACAACCGCACCGTCGTGATAGACGCCCACCTGGGCGAACGCGAGAACAAGCAGATCGACGTCGTGAACGCGCACGGGCTTCGCAACGTACACCTGTACGAGAGCGGCGAGTGGATCGACATCCGCGATGCCGTCGGCGACCTGACGAAGGAGTTCCTCGTGCTGAACGAGGTGTATCCCGACGGGTTCGCGATCCCGAAACGATTTATAGGCGAGAATATCATTCATCTGCCGACCGTGAAGACGCACGTGTTCACGACGACGACGGGGGCGATGAAGAACGCGTTCGGGGGCCTGCTGAACGAACGGCGGCACTGGACGCACCCGGTCATCCACGAGACGCTGGTCGACCTGCTGATGATCCAGAAGAAGATCCATCGCGGGGTGTTCGCGGTGATGGACGGCACGTTCGCCGGCGACGGCCCAGGGCCGCGCTGCATGGTTCCGCACGTGAAGAATGTCATCCTCGCCTCGTCGGACCAGGTGGCCATCGACGCGGTCGCGGCGAAACTGATGGGCTTCGACCCGCTCAGGGACTGCAAGTTCATCCGGCTCGCGCATGAACGCGGCCTGGGCTGCGGCGATCCGAAGAAAATAAAAATAGTAGGTGATATAGAAGCCGCCGAGCAGAACTGGAACTTCGACGGTCCGTTCAAGGAGATGACGTTCGCGTCGCGCAACCAGCATCGCATCTACTGGGGCCCCCTCAAAGGGCCGCTCGAGTGGTCGCTCAAGACCTGGATGGCGCCGTGGGCATATGTGGCATCTGTTATATATCATGACCTGATCTGGTATCCGCTGAACGCGAAACGGCACCTGCGGAAAGCCGAACGCAGCGAGTGGGGCCGCCTGTTCGCGGGCTGGGAGAACGTGAAGCCCGCCCCGGACGGTCGCGGGTATGCCGACCTGCCCGCCCCTGGCTCGGCCCACGTGAAACTCGATGCGAGCCACCTCTGGGAAGGCCTGCGGCTTGTCGGTATGGCGATCAAAGAGTCGCCGGAATGGAAATCGAGGCTGACGCCGCGAAAAATCTCCGAATGATCTTCCCATGAGCCTGATCGAGCTCGTTGCGGCTTTTCTCGGCTTCGTCAACGTCTGGCTGACCATCCGGGAGAACGTCTGGTGCTGGCCGGTCGGAATCCTCAACGTCGCGATGTATGTGAAGGTGTTCTGGGACGCGAAGCTGTACAGCGACATGGGTCTGCAGGTCGTCTATATCGTGCTGCAGTTCTGGGGTTGGTATCACTGGCTCTATGGCGGCAGGGACAAGCCTCAGCCGCCCGTCACCCTGCTGGGAAAACGACGGTTTGCCGGCTGGATCTCCGCCGCCGCGCTGGGCTCGATGACGCTGGGCGCGGTCATGCACCTGCGCACGGATGCCGCGCTTCCCTATGTCGACGCGACGGCCACGGTCGTCAGCCTCGCGGCCCAGTATCTGATGACACGCAAATATCTCGAATGCTGGTTCCTCTGGATCTTCGTCGATGTGATCAGCGTGGGCATGTATGCCTTCAAGCAGTTGTGGCCGACAACGGCGCTGTATGCCCTGTTCCTGGCAATGGCGGCGGGCGGGTATTTTGTCTGGAGACGCTCATGGAAGAAGGAAGAAAGCCTGCGCGCGGCCTGATCATCGGCAAGTTTCTGCCGCCCCACCTTGGGCACCAGTATCTCGTCGATTTCGCGCGCCGGTGTGTGGAAAAGCTGACGGTGCTAGTCTGCACTCTCGAGCGGGAGCCGATTCCCGGCAGGAAGCGGTTCGAGTGGATGCGCGAGATGTTCCCCGACGTCGAGGTCCTGCACAATCCCGACGAGAATCCGCAGGAGCCGCACGAACACCCGGATTTCTGGAACATCTGGCGCGACAGCATCCGGCGGTTCTGCCCCGAGCCCGACGTTCTGTTCGCTTCGGAAGCCTACGGCTGGAAGCTCGCAGAGACGCTTGGGGCGAGGTTCTGGCCGGTGAATATCGCGCGCGGGCTGGTGCCGGTGTCGGGCACGAAGGTGCGCGAGGACCCGATGGCACACTGGGAGTTCATTCCTCCCGTCGTGCGGCCCTGGTTCGTCAGGCGCGTCTGCATCGTCGGTCCCGAGTCGGCAGGGAAATCGACCCTCGGGAAGCGGCTTGCCGAGCATTTCGGCACTTCGTTCGTCCACGAATACGCCCGCGATCTCCTCGAGACGAAGCCGGAAACATGCGATGCCGGCGATTTCGAAATGATCGCGCACGGGCAGATCGCATCGGAAGACGCGCTGGCGAGGCAGGCGAACCGGCTGCTGGTCTGCGACACCGATACATTGACGACGGTGCTGTGGGCGGAAATCCTTCTCGGCAGCTGCCCGGCGTGGATACGGAAGCTTGCCGACACACGGTGTCACGATCTGTATCTCCTGCTGGACTGCGATGTTCCCTGGGTGGGGGACTGGGCGCGGTATCAGCCCGTCCTTGCCGAGCGGCAGGTGTTTTTCGGGAGGATGAAATCCGAACTCGAGGCGAGAGGCAGGCGGTATGTCATCATCCGCGGCGGATGGGAAGACCGATTCGCGGCCGCCGTCGCCGCCGTCGAGACGATGCTCGGCGAGCTTCAGAAAACGATCTGCGGATGACGGGCAGGTTGTGGAACGGAATCCGATCGGATAGAATGACCCGTGAGAGTCGTCGGGAAACCGGACGGAAAACACCACTGGGGTGAGATTGGCCGCCGGTTTCGGAATGGGAGGAGTCGCATATGATGAAAAGTATAGACAAGAATACATTTGTGCCGATGCCCGTCGTGCTCGTCGGCACGATGCACGACGGGGCGCCGAACTTCATGCCGGTCGGCTGGGTCAGCCGGGTGAACGCCCAGCCGCCCATGATCGGCATCGGGCTCTACAAGGGGCATGCCACGTCGGCGGCCATCGAGAAACACCGCGAGTTCAGCGTCTGCCTTCCCGGAAAGGAGCTGGTCGCGCGCGTCGATTACTGCGGGTTGGTTTCTGCCAGCAAGAAGAGCAAGGCGGGCGTGTTCAGGCCATACACCAATGAGCTGAAATTCGCCCCGATGATCGAGGAGTGTCCGTTGTGCATGGAATGCAAGCTCGTCAAAACGGTCGAACTGCCGAGCAACACCTTTTTCATCGGCGAGATCGTCGCCGCCTATGCGGATCCCCTGATCCTCACCGACGACAAACCTGATATCGCCAAGATGCACGGCATGCTTCTCACGATGCCCGACAACCGCTACTGGAGCATCGGAGATGAGATCGGCCAGGCCTGGGAAATCGGAAAATCGTATCAGAGCGGAGGACAGGCGAAGAGCGCGTGATCCGTGCCTGCATAGCCGATGACGCATACAGATGCCCGGTGACAGACCACTGAACGACGAGGAGCGTTTTCCGCTGCTCGACGTGGCCGGGCGCCGGCTACTGGAGCGTCTGCGCGAGCATCCCCACGCCCCACGGTGGACCTTTCCGTGCGGCGACCGCCTGACGCGCGGGTTCTGCGACCTGATCGAATCGTTCGAAGCGGACCTGCGGCGTGGTCCGGCCGGAAGCGGCTGGAGCGGCGAGGGAACCAGGCCGTGCTGGCTCGATGCATTAACAGAGCGGTGCATGCGGGATGTTCCGGTATACCGGCGCCGGGCCCGGACCGGCTGCCGGTTCGAGGAGATTCCGACCTGCGGCCGGGAGGAGCTGGGCCGTGAACCCTGGGCGTTCGTGCCCGATGATCAGCCGCTCGACGATATGCTTGCCTACTACACGTCGGGCACGACGGGAACCGCCGTCTCGGTGCTCTCGCATCCCGTGACGGCGGGTTCGTATCTCGCGGCCCTGCGCGTGATGCTCGAACGTGCCGGAATCTCGCTCGAATCGTGTCCTGACCGGGTCGAGATCGCCCAGGTCTGCGCCCAGACATCCACGTTCACCCACGCGACGATCATGTCGTATCTCGGCGGGGCC
>JAKJFL010000004.1:0-20667 GCA_022704935.1 Candidatus Rifleibacteriota bacterium | reverse complement strand
GACCCACATGTTGAGACCGTGCGCGACGCTGTCGTCGCGGCGGATGCGGCCTACGAAGACCTCGTCACGATGCTGGGCCAGGAGCGGGGTGGGGTAGACGTTGCCGGTCGGATCGTCCAAGACGACGATGCCGTCCGCCTTCCCGAGAATGGAGCGGGCCTCGTCGGCGGTCATGGGGTTCGTCAGTTCGATGTTAACCGACTCGCTGTGAGCGTAGAATACGGGCACACGGACCGTCGTGACGCAGATCGGAACGGGCGTTTCCAGGATTTTCCGTGTCTCGCGGACCATCTTCTCTTCTTCGCGGCACATGCCCGAATCGAGGAAAATGTCGATGTGAGGGAACAGATTGAACCCGATCGGGTGCGGATATACGCCTTCCGGAATCGGTTCGCCGGCCAGCACCGAGCGGCTCTGGGCTTTCAGGGTCTCGATCGCTTCGAGGCCGGTTCCGGAAACCGACTGGTAGGTCGAGACGACGATGCGCTTGATCGGGTTGACCCGGTGAATCGGCGCGATCGCGACGACCATCTGGATGGTGGAACAGTTGGGGTTCGCTATAATACCGCGAGGTATATCATTCAGGGCGTGCGGATTCACCTCGGGCACGACCAGCGGAACATCGGCGTCCATGCGGAACGCGTTGCTGTTGTCGATCACGACCGCACCGGCCGCGGCCGCCCGGGGGCACCATGTCCTGCTGACCTCGGTGCCGGCCGAGAAAAAGACGGCGTCGAGGCCGGAAAAGTCTGCCCCGTCGAGCGCCTCGACCTCGATCTGGCTGCCGGCGAAAGGAAGCTCGATGCCTTTGCTGCGTTCCGATGCGAACAGCCGCAGGCGGCGCGGGACGAGCTTGCGCTCCTCCAGCACCTTCAGGATGGTGTGGCCGACGGCGCCGGTGGCGCCTACGATACCGAACGATGGGGCCTGCATACGTTGATCTCCTTGAAAAGGTCACTCCCCGGATGAGGTGGCTGATTCCGTTTTCTCACCGGAGGTTTCTGTGAGCGATTCCTGCATGAACGACCGGTATCCCGCCGGCCTGTAAAACCGTTTTGGGATATCCGCCTTCGGAGGCTGGCCGGTCGGAACGTCGACCGCGGGCATCGTGAGCGAGGCGAGAAGCTGCAGGGGGAGAGGAAGCAGTCCTGCCGCCGAAGCCTGTTCCATCTGCCGGGATGCCGATCCCGGAGGCCGCTCCGTCTCCGTTCGCGTCGACTGGCCCCGAAAACGTGAAAAATCAGGCATTTTCGGGGGGGTGAACTGGAATCGCTGCCGGTTTTCGCTTCCCTTTTGTGTGGACGTGCCGGAATCGGCATCAGGGTCGATCGGTTCGATCGGGTCCGCCACCTTCAGTTCCGCGCCATTGTGTGGCGGCAGCTCCGAAGTCTCCTGCCGAGACGCTTCGTTCATCCAATCCGGAAACTGGGTTTTCTGGAACCCTGGTTCCGGCGCATGTCCGACTTCCTCGTCCCCAAGAGACTGAGCGTGCCCGGCACATGTCGGGCAAAAGGCCAGGGCCCAGGCGAGGCCGAGGCAAACGATCCGATGCGACATTTTCATACGTCGCCGAAAACGTACCATGAACGCCCTGCCTATGGGAAGAGCCCCCTGATACCGCCCCTGCGCATGGGGGCAATCTACGGGCAAAACGGGCACCCCTTGCCGCAATGTGCGCTATCGTATACACTGAAGATGATGAATACTTCGCTGGGTCCGCCGAAACAGGTGCGCCTCCGGTACAAGAATCCCCGATACGATCGGGTCGTGAGGATCAATACAGAGACGATAGCCCGCAAAATGGGCTTTGACGAGGATCAGATTTTCGACATCACCCTGGCCGTGGAAGAGGCCTACGCCAATGCCATCGAACATGCGTCCAGGCACGGTCCCGATCTCGAACTAGAAATCGTCTACCACCTTCACGGCGATCGTATCGTGATTACCGTTCACGACAGCGGCTGTGGGTTTGATGCGCCCTTGAACGACGGCAGGGGAGTCCCCATGGCCGGAATCGACTGCGCCCGCGGCCGCGGAATCGCGCTGATCCGCATGCTGTCGGACATCGCCGAAATCATTTCCGAACCGGGCCTCGGAACGCTGATCAGCATCACGAAATACTTGAAAAAGCCTGTCTCGAAGCCGGGCAAGGCAGCCCCGAAAAAAAAGCCCGCCACGCGGAAGCAGGCCCATCCGGTGAAAAAAACGGTTCGTCGCGCCCCCAGTGCCCGAAAGCGTGAAGAACGGTCGGCCTGCTGAAAAAAACAGCTTTACCACAGAGGCACAGAGACACAGAGAACCGATTGGGTATTCACCACAAAGGCACAAAAATGCTCTTGCATCTTGTCTTTGTGCCTTCGTGTCTTCGTGGTGAAATTTTCTCTGTGTCTCGGTGCCTCTGTGGTGCGTTGTCTTTTCAGAAACCCACGTACCCAATTTGTGGGATGCTATTCGGCGATGCGGTGTTTCAGTTCGTCGAGGCGGCGCTTGATCGTGGAGAGGTCCATCGCGGCGAATTTCTCCGGCAGGAACTTGACGTCGGTGCACTCGACGACGGCGATGAGATCCATGTATTCGAGCCGCTCCGCATGTGCCATCGGCCGATACGTCTTGAACGCTTCCTTCACGAAATAGCCGATCGGGTGCTTTTCGCGGCCTTCATTCTGGATCTCTAAGAGGCGCGAGGCGCTGATGATGATGCCTTCCATCTCGTTGCCGCCGATATCGAGATTGTCGGGAAACTCCGGAAGGTCATCGGGGCCGAGGGCGACCTTGTTCTTCTTCGCGAGCGACATGAACAGCTCGCGTTTGCCTTCGACCGTCTGCGGTGAAAAGAGCGGGATATGGACGTCGAGGCGCCCGACTCGCTTGAGATCGACTTCGAGCAGGTCGGGGCGGGAGGTCGCGAACACCCAGAAAATCCGGCCGCGATTCCGCGTGTCGGCCATCTCTCGGGCGAGCATGCCGTAGATGCGCCCCGAAAGGCCGCCGTCGTCGGCTCCGCCGCCGCGCTTCCCGGCCATCTGATCGGCCTCGTCGACGAAGACGATGACCTGACCCATGGCGTGCAGTATTTTGAACACCTGCTCGAGGTTACCTTCCGTCGCGCCGACCCACTTGTCGCGGAAATTCTTCAACTCGACGCACGGAACGCCGGCCTCGCCCGCGAAACATTCGACAAGATATGTTTTTCCCGTTCCGATGCGGCCGTTGATCAGATACCCCATCGGAAGGGCCTTGAGCTTTCCCCGCTTCATCAGCTGGGCGTCCTGTCGCATCCAGCGAACCGCCTCGGTATGGCCGGCCACGGCATCGAGGGTCTTCGTCGACTCGACGAACTCGATGCGACCGCCGGCGGATTTCTCGATCATCTCCTTCTTCACGCCGCGCAGATACTCCATCGTGATGCGGCGGTTGTTCTTGACCGCCCGCCGGATGAGATTCTGGATGTCGAGACGGGAAAGCCCTTCCAGCTTCGATGCGAGCGAGATACGATCGACGTCGCAGATCGCGGAAAAATCCGATATATCAGATGTTATTGTTTCGATGAACGACAGAACCTCGTCGGCCGTAGGAAGCTCGATGCGGAGCTTCGCCGAGCGTGGATTCTCGACGACCTGACGGTTCATGTCGGTAAGGTTCTCGGCGACCAGGCAGGTCGCGATGAAGGCGCTGTTGATGTTCGGGTCGGCAGCCCAGTCGAGGATGCGGATCAGCGTCTCGACGGTGTCGGGATTCGTGTAGGCCGGGTCCGTGCGGGGCAGGAGAAAATGCGCGTAATCGAGAATCACCGCTATGCGGACAGGGTCCGAAACGGGCTTTCCATCGGCTCCCGGGCGGGTGCGAAACAGGCCGTTCCGGATGAATCTGTCGATCAGCTCGAGGGCCCGCTTCGGCTCCTTTGGAAGCAGGTTGCCCAGCTCGAGAAGCTTGCCTGGATCGCCTGTCGGAGCCGCCGGTGCCCCCGTGAAGCCCGTCCGGTGAAAATCGTCGAACACCTTGAGAAACGACTGGAACAGGTCTCCGCCCCGGAGACACCGGATACCCTTGCCGCGGTCGTAGGTGATGACCGCTTCGAACGGAGCGAACATCACGGTGCTCAGGAAGTCGCGCAGGCCCATCGCCTGCTGTGCAGCGTCCGGAGACGGCTTCCAGGGAACCCAGTCGTTGATGTTGCCGTAGAGGATGAACTGGCTGACCGAGCCGCTCTTGAAGATTTCCGCCATCTCCTGGGCCCATTTCGGGGAACCTGCCATCTGGCTTGCCGTCTGTGCCGGCATTGCTGCCGCCATGCCGGTCGCGGGTTGAGCGGAGGGGGGAAGGGAGCGCGGGGACTGTGGCTGGTCTGACATGGTTCGTTCTCTCCTGTTCGGAAAGGGCTTATCGGCGTTCTTCCTCGCCGGGAACCGGCGGCAATGGCGGCTCTTCAACGGCCGGAGCCGGTTCCTGCAAGGGGGGGATGTATCCTGGCTCTTCGCCCGGCAAAAGCTGGTCGTTCCCGCCGATACGGTTCAGAAAATCGGAGTGGGTATTCACCCAGGCCTCGGTCTCGCCGAGGGTGGAGTTGATTCGGTCGATACCGGCGGAGATGGCCTCTGGGCTTCGGTTGAGAGCGATCTCCTCGCGGATGAGCTGGACCTGGTTCTCGATGCGGTTCAGTTCCATCTCGACGAGCTGGTTGTTCTCCTCGGCCCGCCCGATGTTCTCGAGCCGCTTCTGCTTGATCTCGATATTGCCGCGGAGAGACTTCATCAGAGCCTCCCCGATATCGCCGGCGGCAAGCTGTTTCTCGAGGTCGCGGATTTCCTTTTTCAGCTTTCCGGCGTCGGTGTGCTCGAGGCTTTCGGAGATCAGGCGTTGTGTGAAGAGCAGTTTGACGAACATTACGGGAAGCTGGCTCAGCGTCTTCTGCTGGGTTTCGCGGACGAACTGCATCGCGCCTTCGCTGTTGATGTCCATCAGTTCGTTGATTTTCGCGAGATTTCGGTTCAGGGCTTCGAGGCGGGCCACCGACGCCTTGTCGAGCGACCGGATCATCTCGTTGATGCGGACCGACTTGTCCTGCTCGATCAGGTTCATGCGCCTCGACTGGATGTATTTCTGGAACCGCGGATCGGTCGAGAGCATCCAGAGATAGCCCAGCTCGAGGCCCGCCCCGAGAAACCAGAAGCCCGGGTTCAACAGGCCGAGCGCGAGCGAGCCGACCACGCCCATCTTGTTGAGCGGCAGGGCCCCCATGCCGGGCACCGGATACCGAAGATGAAAAGCCTCTGCTATATATTCCCAGAAACCGATCGGTGGCTTGGCCATGCTATTTCCGGCTCCCCTCCTCGTATGCGAGGAACTTTCCGGTGATCTCGTGAAGCTTGGTCTTGAACTTGTCGCCTTCCTGGACGTCGAGCGGCGACATCCCCGGCTCTTTGCCGATGTCCGAAGGCTTGATGAACACTTTCTCGGCAAGTCTGCCGGGGCCCGGCGTGAACATGAAGATGCGGTCTCCGAGAAAGACGGCTTCCGCCAGCGAATGCGTGACGATGAACACCGTAGCTTCGACCTCATGCCAGAGGCTGGTGATCAGCGCCTGCATGTCGATGCGGGTCGGCTCGTCGAGGGCCGAGAACGGCTCGTCCATGAGGATGATGCGAGGTCGCAGAACCAGCGTGCGCGCGATCGCGACGCGCTGCTGCTGGCCGCCGGACAACTGGTAGGGATACTTGTTCTCGTGGCCGATCAGGCCGACCTTGTTGATCATGTCCATGGCCCGGGCTTTCATCTCGGCGGGCGAATACCCGAGCGAGTCGCGGTTGAGTTCGAGGCCGAACAGAACGTTCTGGAGCACGGTCCGGTTCGGGAACGAACTGTATTTCTGAAAGATCATCCCGCGGTCCTTCCCGGGGCCCGTCACCGGCTTGTTGCGCACCAGGACTTCGCCATGCGTTGGCGGCCACACGTCGGGGAAGCCCTGGATCAGGTTCAGTACGGTCGATTTTCCACAGCCGGACGGGCCGACCAGAGCGATGAACTCGCCTACATCCGGCAGATCCTCGATCTCGAAATCGATGTTCTCGATCGCCTTGTATTCCTGGGGAGTTCCCCGATTGAAAATCTTCGTCACGTGACGGAAGGTGACGACCGGCGGCTTCACGCCCGGCCCAGCTGATGGTCCGGCTTCTCCGGGTTTCGTCGCCCCGGTGTTCGGGGACGTGAGGACAGGAGGCCGCTCGGCAGGCGAGGCGGGGGCGTCCGGCAGATTGATGAACGGGGATAGAAGATTTTTCCAGAACGACCGTTGCCGAGGAGCCGGGGCTTTCTGAACCGCTTGATGGTGCAGGGCTCCGGCCGGAGCGGACGGGCGCTGCGGCATCGGCGCCGGCGGAATCTCCATGGCGGAAGGCTCCGGAGTCTGCGCCGGCTTTGACGGAGCGCTTTCCGGTGCCTGCGGGTGCGGTGCGACGACGGCCGTTGTCGCTTCGGGAGGATTTGTCGGCGGGGCATCCGGAGTGTCGGAAGGTGCGGATGCACCTGGCGATGTCGCCTGCCGTGTCGCCGACGGCTCGACGGGCTTTTCCGGCGCAAGAGAGGGGGAAGGCTGCGTTCCTTCGGAGGATGCCGCGGGAGGTGCGTCGATTCCATCCAGATCGGGACCGTCAGAGCTGCGCCAGCCCGGTGCCGTCGGCGCCTCACCGGTGCCGATGGGACGAGTAGGTGTTTCGGGAAGCGGGGTTCCGGTTTTTTCGTTTTCGCTCATCGCTTGAGCCTCCGATAGGGGAACAGCCGGTCACCGCAGTATTCCCACAGCTTGTCGGTGATGAACGCCATCGTCACGATCACGAGGAGAACGAGATAGATGTGCTCCTTCGGCCCGATGCGCTGGCTGCCCAGAATGAGGGCGCCGAGGCCGCCGCTGCCCATGTCGACCATTTCGGCCAATATAATATAGCCCCATCCGACACCGAAACCCATCCGCATCGCGTCGTACAGATTCGGAAGAGAGATGGCGAGCAAAACGTGTCTGACGGTTTGCCACTTGTTCGCCCCGAGGGTGTAGGCCGTGAGCAGATAGACGTTGTCGACCTCCTCGATGGCCCGCACGAAGAGCGGAAGGAGATAGATTCCGAACGCGAAGGCGAGGAACATCACCTTCTGAAGCTCGGTCGTGCCGAAGAGGCTCATGAACAGCGGGACGAGCGCCGGGATCGGCAGGTAGCCGCCGAACACCACCAGCGGGGCGAACATCGCCTTGATGCGCGAGAAACTGCCCATGGCGAGGCCGAGGGGGAAGCCCAGAAGCAGGGCGACGAAAAAGCCCTCGGCGACGCGGACGAAACTCGAAACGACGTTGCTGAACAGCTTACGCTCGCTCCAGAGCGATTTCAGGGAGCGCAATACTTCCATCGGACTCGGAAGGATGGCCTGTGTCAGCAGGCGCGTCTCGATATCTTCGTAGGTATATTCCAAAACGTATGTTTGTTTGCCCGCCGCTTGCGGAACCGGGGTCCCTCCGCGACCGATGGGGGGCGATTTCTCGTTTCCGGCCGCCTCGGCCGGCGCCGGTACCGCGGTCCGCCCTGTAATGCGACCCCGCTTCAGCTTGATCTTGAAGCTGTCGCCGTATTTGCGGACGTAGAGATTGTGCAGGGGAAACCGTGCCGTGCCATTGACGAGAAACGTATCGGTGGCGCTCTGCTCGAGCTTCCAGCCGACGATGGCCAGGCCCATGCCGTCGGTGATGACGCGGCCGATTTCGGGGACCGGCGTGCCGGTGTCGAGTTCCCCTTCGGGGAGATAGACGACATCCATCCGTCCCCAGGTCGCGATCGTCCAGACGAGCAGGATGAAACAGATCGGAAGCACGCCGAGCATCGCGCTCTGCGTGATCGAAACCGGCTCGCGGATCTTCAGAAACTCCTTCGGCGTGCCGCTCTGCGCCATGTCGTCCCGCTCTGCCGTCATCTCGCTTCCTCCGCCATGTCATGATGCAGACGCGCACTGGCGTGCGCGCCTGCATCACGCGTGATCAATTGCCTTCCGGTGAATACACCGAAACTTCGACGCGCCGGTTGAGCGCGTGGTTCTGAGCATCCGCGGCGTCGGCCGGCTCTTCCCAGCCTTTGCCCTCGACGACGAACTTGTTCGGGTCGAACTTGAACTTGTTCACGAGGGCCTGCTTGACGGCGTTCGCGCGCTCACTGCTGAGCTCCTTCACGATCTCTTCCGGGACCTTGCCCTTCATCGAGCCGTCGGTGTGGCCGACGATCGCGATGACGGCGCGCTCGTAGGCGCCGACGAGGCGGCCGATCTTTTCCATCGTCGTCTCGATGTTGGGATCGTAGAGGGTGTTGGGCAGGGGGCGGCCGATGTCGTCATGCTGAGGCTCATACAGGTTCGAGGAGTTGGGGTAGAAGCTGATGCGCACCGTCTGGGTGACGATCGGGGCTTCCGCCGACACCTTCTTGTAGCTGGTGGGGACGAAGCTGCTGACGTACTCGTCTTTGTGATGCTTGAACGTGCCTTCCTTCTGAAGCGCCTGGATGATCGAGAAATCCATGAGCTGATCGAAGGTGACCGGGCTTTCGACCCTGCCGGCGAGCTGGTAGACCGAGTTGATGTTCTTCCAGGTGCGTTCGAAGCTGGTCGGGTTGTTGGCGTTGAGGAAGAACTCGACGTTCTCGGCGAAGTTCGTCGAGTGGGCGTCGTTCTGCATCCCCTTCACGTCATCGACCTTCATGCCGTAGCCGTCGGCCATCCATTGGAAGGCCTGGGCCTTGAAGGTGGGGTTCTTCAGCAGGTCCATGCCCTCGAAGATGCCTGCCACGAGACCCTTCACGACTTCGGGCTTGTCGCGGGCGAAGTCGGCCCGCACGGCCCACACGTCGGCGATCAGCTTGTTGGCCTCGCTGGTGGTGGTCAGGATGCGGGTTCCGGCGACCTTCTCGGGAATATTGTAGATGTCGGGTGCCCAGCTCACGCAGGCATCGATGCTCTTGTCGGAGACGAACGCCGCGGCCGCCTCGAATGCGGTGGCGGTGTATTTCGGGGTGATGTCGCTCAGCTGGAGGCCGCCGTTGATCAGCAGGTTGCTGATGAAATACTGGGAGGGGCTGTTCTGGGCGAAGACGACCGTTTTGCCCTTCAGGTCGGCGACGCTGCGGATGCCGGAGCGGACGACGATGCCGTCGCCGCCGTTCGACCAGTCGACCTGCTGGAAGATGCGGGGCGCGGTTCGGCTGTCCTTCATCAGCTCGGGGGCGAACAGAGCGATCATGTCGAGCGTGCCCCACAGCACATGGCTGGTGCCGGCGGCATACGCGTCGCGGGCCGCGACCGGGTCGTCGATCAGCTTCAGATCGACCTTGAACCCGTATTTCTTGAAGAAGACGCTCTCTTCGTTCGGAGCGAATCCGTGGTTGGCGGCGACGATCGGCAGCCAGCCGATCCAGACGTTGATCGGGAACTCGACGATCTTCTTCTGGTCATCCCATTGGTAGCTGGATACGCCCTTGACCGGCGGAAGCTTCTCCTGCGGAATGTATTTGTATTCCTGGACCGTGGTGATGCCCTTTGCGTCGGGAGCTTCGATCGCCTGGCCCGACGGAGCCGCCGCGGTCTGGCCGGAAGGCGTGCCGGCGGCGTCGGGAGTGCCCTGCGCCTGTTCGCTTCCCTGGCCGGCCGTCGTGGTTGTCGATGCGGGGAAGATCATCTGCTTGAGCGACGGCGAGAAGGAAACGGCTGCAGCAAATATACAGCCAAGTATAAAAACGAACATCACGAACTTCCCCAGCGGGGTCGGGCCGAGTTCCTCGTTCACGAGTCTCCTCCTGTGGTCGGGTCTGTGAGCCGGCACGACCGTCACGCCCATCGCGCGAACGGCCGATTCCGGTTCCCTGTTCCCCGACATGATAGCCGTAACCCGCGCGCAAGGCAACGACGAGTTCCTCAGACCCTGGATTTGTGCTTTGCGGTGTCGCTGGTGTACCCTGAAAAACACCCAGCGATTGCGCTCGTTGTTTTGGGAAGTGCAATTTCCGGAAGAATCGAAAAGAGATCGTATCGATATGATGCAACCTGATGGAACCAGGACCGTAGCGGATGTTTTCGACCTCGCGATCGAGATCGAGATGAAGGCGGGAAAGCTGTACGAGATGCTGGCAGGCATGTTCGCCCACGAGCCCGCCGTCGCCGGTTTCTGGAACGACCTGAAGGATGACGAGGCCGGTCATGCCGAAATCCTCCGAAAGGCCTTCGCCGAGCTTCCTGTCGGCGGCGCCGAATCCGCCGCCGAACCAGGAATCTGGGTGACGCTTGTCGAACTGAAGCGACGAATCGACCGCTGCTCTCCGAACGATTTCAAAACGCTCGAGGATGCCTACGAAGTCGCTCACGAACTCGAATATTCAGAAGTGAACGGGATTTTCAATCTGCTCGCATCCGGGCTGACCTCTCCAGAGATGAAGGTGGAGCTGGTCGATATGAATATCGCCCGGCATCAGAACAAGCTGATCGATTTCACCCGCAACTTCGGCGGTAGGGCCTGGCGACAGACCATCCTCGCAATGCCCCGCTGACCGCCTTCGTCCATGGCTGAAAAACAGCACAACAACGCACCACAGAGATACGAAGACCTTTTCACCGCCGAGGCACAGAGGCGCAGAGATTGAAAAAATGTACTAAGATATTTTCCTCGGCGTCTCGGCGTCTCAGCGTCTGGTATGTTGGTTTCGTCATGAGAACCGATCCGCAGATTTCGCAGATTGCACAGATGAAAAGCAGATTATTTTGTTCAATGGAGGAACCAGGGCACAAGGAAAATCAGGTTTTTCCCGGTGTTCTTTCCTATCTGCGTTCATCTGCCCTCCATCTGCGGATACGGTCCTGAATCCGAGGGATATTTCAACGGAGTATCTCCGCGGTGAATGGTTCGAATTTAAATATACCAGCCACGGAGACACAGAAAAAAGCTGTCTTTCAGCTCTGTGTTTCTGTGCTTCCGTGGTGAAGCGGTTTTCGTATTTGAATCGACGGGAAGCGAGGCGCTAAAAGCGGCCGAGCAGGAGGTCTGTCTGGATGAAGAGACCTTCGAGCCTGACGCCTTCGACACCGCAGAAGGTGTAGCCTGCGCCGATCTCGAGAACGATATGACGGGTCATTGGGATCACGCCGACGAGCATTGGTTCGGCGAAGGCAAAACTGCCGTCGTTGACGATGCGCGAGCTGGCCCGGGATTTGAGTTCGAAGGTGCCGCCCCCGAGGCCCACCCGCCATTTCAGTCGCGTGTCCTTCAGGAAATGGTCTTCGACCGTGAAGCCGCCCATGCGCAGGTTGAGGGTGAGACTGGTTCCGGTCAGGGTGCCGGCCTGGGCCATGAGGCCCAGCTTCGGATCATCGAGTCGGCCGCCGAAGCCCCGGGCGCCCCACACGACCATCTCGCCGCCGAATCCTTCGGGGCCCGATGTGCGCTTGAACTTGAACGTCGGGCCGAAAGCGCCCACCGGCATCGTTTTGCCGGGCTGGTCGACGAGCAGGATCGGGTCTCTCACCGCCTGTGCCCGGGTGATTCCAAGGCAGAGCAGAAGCAGAACGAACAATGACAGCCGCAGGAACTGCGTTTTCGGGATCATCGCTACCCTTATCGGCAGGAGGGGTTACATCAGCAAGGACCCGATGTCCTTTATCGTGACCAGCAGGAACAGCAGGGCCAGTCCGATGGTCCCCCACTGGTACACCGGCATCAGGACCTGCTCCCGAAGCGGCCGGCCGACGACGGCGTGCCACGCGGCCAGAAGCAGCTTCAGACCGTCGAGGGGCGGGACAGGCAGCAGGTTGAACACCGCCAGATTCACGCTGAGGATCGCGAGCAGGGTCAGGAAACCGAACCAGCCGCTTTGGGCCGCCTGGGAAACCTGGTCGAGAATCGCGATCGGTCCGCCGACCTGGCCGGCGCCCCGCATCGACAGAAGCCGCGAAAAGGCGATTCCGACGCCGATCGTCTCCTGAGCGGTGCGCGTGATGCCTGAAACGATCGCGGCTCCGAGGCTTCTCGGCCCCTCGGCTGCAAATCTGGGCCTGACGCCGATCACGAACCGTTCCCCTTCCCGGCGGGGCGCGCACCGCAGCAGAACCGTTTCCTCCCCACGCCTGACCGCGAACGGCATCGGTCGGTCACCATTATCCTGGATGATCGACAGCAGGCCAGGCCAGTCGGATACGGGACGCCCTGCGGCGCTGACGATGGAATCTCCGCTGCGCAGCCCCGCGGCCGCACCGGCGCTTCCCTTGACTACCGAGTCTACGACTGGAATCGGGACGGGGTCGCCCCAGAGATGGAAGACGATCGCGAACAGAACGGCGGCGAGCACCAGATTCGCGACCGGCCCGGCGGCGGCGACGATTGCCTGCACGCGCGGAGGATCATCCGGCAGGAGGGGTTCGCCCGCGGCTTCCCTGCGGTCCAGCTCGTCGGGATCGACCGGCATGACATAGCCGCCGAGGGGGATCCAGCCGAGCCTGTACTCCGTTTCACCGCGCTTCCACCGGGCGATGGGCGACCCGAACCCGACGGAAAAGGCGAAGACCGGCCTGCCGCACCGGCGCAGGGCAAGAAAATGCCCCCATTCATGCAGAAGCACGAGAACACCGAATCCGAAAAACGCGCCGGCCCAGGCCGACAACGTGCTCAACAGGCTTGTCATAGATCGTTCCTTGCTCTGGCTTGAACTGCTACAGATTCCCTTGTCGGCTGGAATACCGCTTCCCGTAACGGGTCATTTGCCTTTCTTGAGCGCGGCATACAGTTTGTCCGATCGGTCGAAGGTGTCGCGGAAATTGATGTCGACATTGCATATCATATCGTATATAAAAAGCGCGCCGTCGATGTCTCCGGAATTTTCAAGGGCGACGCCGAGCCGGTACAGCTGGTCCTTGAGCGTATCCGGCATCAGCTCCCGGTCGAATTCGAGGGTCTCGACGATCTCGCGGGCGAGAGAGGTTTTTTTCAGGTGAACATAGGCATCGGCGAGCAGCAGACCGATATCCTGAGACCGTCTGGACGCGAAAACGGGAACGAGAATCGTGACGACGTCATCCCACTTCTTCTGGGAAGCTTTCTGCCGCGCTTCCTCCAGCTCCTTCGCGAACCCCTCGCCGGTCGCCTGTTTCGAAACCGCCGCCGGGGGCGGCGTCGGTTCTTCCGGAGGGGTCAGGCCGAGATCGTCCTGGAGGTCGGCCCCATCGAGGCCCTGGGCGGCGAATGGATCGAGCGTCGGCATCGACAGGATATCGTCGACGGACTTCATGCCCGGCTCCTGTGCCTTCGGAATCCGGATCTCGCCGATGAAATCCGCGATGGATGGAACTTCGGCATTGGAACCGGCCTCCGGAGTCGTGTCTTCCGGAATTCCGGCCGGGAACCCCGATTCGTTGGACGGAGGGAAGGGGGGAGACGGCGGAATGTGGGCGGCTCCAACATCGGATGCGGCTTCCTGGCCGCCCAGCTTCAGGAAATCGGGAAGCGGCGTCGAGGCGTCTGATACGTCGAAGCCCTCGGGAGGCGGTTCAACGAAGTTCCTGATTTCGGATTCGGAGGGAATTGCCGGAAGAACCGGTTCAGCCGGCAGAGAGGGGAATTCGGGAGCGATCATCTCGTCGCTGAAGGGGGACAGCTCGTCGACCCCACTCAGGGTGTCAGGGGATCGCGTCGCCTGCTCGAGTTCCTTGCGAAGGCCCGTGACGATTTCGGTCAGCTGGGGATTCCCGGGATGCCGTCGCAAAAACTCCTCATACTGCAGGACGGCCTCGTCGAGCATGTTCATTTTCTTCATGCAGGTCGTATAGACGACGTGAATGCCCATGTTGTTGATGTTCTTCGAAAGGACCTGCAGACACTCCCGGGCGGCTTCCGCATACATGGCTTTCTTCGAGTAGTTGCGGGCCAGCAGTTCCCGGTATCCGTCGTTGTCCGGGCTGATCTTCACGGCTTCCTGGAGGATCGTGACGACTTCGTCTCCCATACGCTTGCTCTGGACATATGCCTCGGCGAGAGCCTTCACGTTGTCACGATTGGTGGGCTGGAGCTGGTAGAAGGCATACATGATCTCCATCCCATCGGCCGTATACTGTTTCTGGGAGGCGTAATACTTGCATAGGATGGGCAGGAACTCGGTCCGGCCGGGGTCGTTTTTATACTGGGTTTCATACAATGTGATCGCCTCGTCGGAGGAAGCGTTCGTTTCGAGATAGGATTTGGCGAGATATTTCCAGCCGATGGGGTTGTCGGCGAACTCCTGGAGAAGATGCCTGGCGTTTTCCTGACACTTGAAGTAATTCTTCAGAGTATAGTGGCCCTGGACGCTGATTTCGAGCAACTGGCGCAGCGTCTGGATCGGAATGTTGCGCTGTCTGAGCGCTTCGTCGGCGATGCGCACGGCCTTCTCGGTCTGGCCAGCATCGAGAGCCGCCGTGGCCTTCTTCACGGGATCGAAGATGAAGAGATTGAGGGCCGGGGCGATCATCAGGATGAAGACGAAGACGAAGGCCGCGGCGAAGATGCCGAGGCCCGCCCAGAATTCGGTCGTATGGTTCTGATAGAAGAGCGTCCAGCGGAGTTTCGTGTATGTGCTCTGATTCTCGGCATACTCCCGCTCGCGCTCGACGAACTCGTTGAAGCGGCGGTAGGCTTCTTCATACTGTTGGTCATCGGTCAGAATGCCGATCATGACCCAGTCTACGTCTCGCTTGAGCTCCGGGGCGCAATTCGGGAGGTTCTGGAACTTTTCGAAATACTCCCGGGCTTTTCGCAGGTCGCGATGCGAGCCGAGAACGTAGATTTTGCCGAGGTAGAAGACGGCTTCGGCGTATTTGTCCGGCTCCTCTTCGTATGCCTTCAGAATGTCCGGCAGAGCGACATCGTATTTCTCGCTCTGATACAGGCCGACAGCCGTCTTGTACCGCCTGTCGAGCTCTTTCTTCGCGTCGATCTTCGTCTGAAGCTCCTCGCGCCCCGGCAAGCCCGAAAACATGGCCACGGCCTTCTTGAGCGTGGTTTCCGCTTCTTCATATTTTCCGTCGGAGAACTTCTGCTTCGCCTGGTCGAACCAGTAGTCGGCATCCTTCATCTTCTTGCGTTCCGGATCTTCGCTCGCGACTTCCGGTGCGGTGGCGATCGTTATCACGGGCGGCGGCTCACCGGGAAGCTGCGCTTCGGAACTTGCGGGGAAATCCGGTTCGTCGGGGCCAGGAAATTCGGGTTCGTCGGGGAGGGGCTGCTTTCCCGGTTTGACGGGCGGCGTCGGAACACCAGCTGTCTGGAGCAGATCGGGTTCCGGCTGAGGCTCCGGCGGCAGGGGAACGTCCGGCGGCGCGGTCGGATCGTTTTCAAAGGGGTTGTCGGGAAGGGCGGGAGCGGCGCTCTCTGCCGCGACCGGCGTCGCCCGTCGGGGAAAGCCTGCTTTGCCGGTCAGGCGTTTCGCCGAGGCCAGACCGTAATTCTTTGCGTTATACAAAAACTGGAAGTCGTCGAAGAGGACTTCGGACGAGGGGTCGATCTGGAGCGCTTTTTCCATCTGGCCGAAGCTCTGGGCCATCTTCCCTTTGGCGAAGAAGATCTTGGCCAGGGTGTAGTGGCCGAGCGCGCCGGCGTCCCTGTCGAGCGCTTTCGTGAGGTGCTGGACGGCGGCGTCGTATCGCCCCTCGTGAAATTCTATATCTCCAAGAATAATTCTGACCTTCGGATCGTCGGGGGTGATCTTGGCGCGCTTGCCCGCTTCGTCACGAACTGGCTTCAGCAGATCCTTCCGGAGTTTCGTGAGCTTGGGGTCCTCGTCCTTGTTCTGCAGCTCGCACCGCATCAACTCGAAATACGCTTCGGAAAGCATACGAGCGGATATATATTTCTTGAGGGTCGTGTAGTCGGCCGTCGCCGCACCGAACGCCGTCGCCGCGACCAGGAATGTCGCGATGACGAAAAACGCGCGTAGCGGGCGAAGGCTTCTGTCGTTCATCCGCCGGTCAGACGATGCTCTTGCCGCACTGCTGGCAATAGTAATCCGCTTTGCTGTTCGCGGCGCCGCAGTGCGGGCAGACGATGCCGTCCGCCGAAGCGGCGGCTTGGGGCACCGGTGACCCGGTCTGCGAAAAGGTTTCCGTGGGAACCTCCACCGTCGGGGCGGGGCCGATCATGACGCCGGTCCGCTGGGCGACGTTCATCGCCTCGGTGAGGCCCTTCTGGAACGCGACGTTGTAGGGGTTTTCCGCGAGATAGGCGCGGTAGATATCGAGAAGCTCGTTGAGCTTTTCCATCTTGGTGTAACAGTCGCGCAGAACCCCATGCACCATTTCGTTGTTCACATCCATGCGGATGACCTGCTCGCAGAGGCGCAGACTCTCCTCGAACTGCTTCTGCCGCAGGTGCAGCTTGGCCACGCCGAGCAGAAATTCCGGTTCCGGCTTCGCGAACTCCATCATGCGCTGGAAGACGAGCATGGACTTGTCGTCCACTCGTCCCTTCTGGAGATAGTATCTGCCGAGAGGCTTGAGGACTTCGGGGTTCGTCGGTTCGAGCTCGAGCCACTTCTCGAGAATTTCGATGCCGTCGCTGCTGATGGTCTTCTGGGCCGTGTAATGCTGGCCGAGAAGGGAAATGAGGGCGATATTCCGCTGCTCGGTCTTGTACAGGTTCAGAAGTTCGGGCAGGCTCTCCGGCGTCAGCATCCTGCGGCCGAGATAGGCGAATCCGAGCCACTGATGGGCTTCCGCGTCCTGGGTGTTGATCGAGATCAGGTGCTTGCACTCGCCGATCGCCCTGTCGTAGGCGCCGGTCTTGAGATACGCCTGCGCGGCGATGCGCGAAATGACCATGCCGTCGTAGGCGTCGAGGTTCGGCAACCGGCGGACCCCGGTCAGCTCGTCCAGGCACTCCTTGTACAGGCCCTTGTTCAGGTTGGTGCGCGCGCGCTTGATCGCCGCGTTCTTGTTGTGTTCGGGCAGATTGTGGAAGATGATCCAGCCGATCCAGCAGAGGATCAGAATGGCCACGGCCGGAAGAGCGAGGACCCCCCATTTGAATGCGCCGGCTTTGTAGAACACATCATCGATGCCGGGATACTCGGGATCGGAATCCTTCACTTCCTTGAGGATCTTGTAGGCGGCGGCGTTGTCCCCCGCGGCGACGAAAATATTGCCAAGAACGAACTTGGCGCGGTTGTTGTCGGGTTGCTTGACCAGTTGCAGACTGGCGAATTTCTTTGCCTTCTCGGTGTCCCCGGTTTTCCAGTAGCAGTAGGCGAGGAAGCTGGGAAGATCGACCTCGTAATCGGCCGGAAGCGATTCCAGGCATGTGATGCACTCTTCGTATTCACCGCTCTTGTAGTGCTCTTTCGCTTTGTCCCAGGTTTGCGCCCGCGTGTCGATCGCTCCGATCTTCGCCATTTCGGCGTTCACGGCCGTCCGCAACTTTTCGAGCTTGGAATCGAGGGCGATGATTGCGAGGGCGCGTTCGAAGGCCTGCTTTGCATCCTGATTGTTGCTGGCGCCGGCGAAGCGGGTTCCCATCATGATGTAATTCTCGGTCAGCGAGGCCCGTTCCTCGGTGCTGCGCGGCAGCCGGTCGGTCCGGCCGAGCTTTTTCATCAGTTCCGTCTCGTAGGCGGTGGCTTTGGCGAGCAGTCTGCGTGCCTCGGCATGCTTCGGTTGTGCGGCGACTACCCGCTCGAGCAAATCTCGCGCCTCGAGCCATTTCTCATCCGCGCTGAGCCTGAGCGCGTCCGCCAGCAAGTCCCGCGATTCCTCCCTGGACTGAAGCGCATCGATCTCGTTCTGCGCGGTTTCGTTCGTGGCATCGATGGCAAGGGCGTTCCGAAACTCTTCGACGGCCTTCGCGGTATCGCCTTTTTCGGCATAGGAACGGCCAAGCTTGATGTAGCCTTCGATCGTCTCCTGCTGGGACTTCTTCAGGTCGGCGAGGAGATCCCTGCCCTGATCGGGGTTGGGAAGGGGATACCGCGTCGATTTCTCGGCGTATTCGCGGGCCTTCGCCATGTTGCCCGCTGTCCGCTCCATTTTCCCGAGGGCGTAATACAGGCGGCCGATCCCTTCGGAACGGTATTCAGGGAGTTCAGATTTGTTGCTCTCGAGCAGTTGAAGGGCCAGTTTCTTCGCCTTTTCGGCATTTCCGGCCTCGATCAGTTCATCGACGATATCGGCGCCAAGACCGACTTCCGACGGATCGACGGTGACGATCTCCTCGCGAATGGCCGCGACGTTCGCCGCCAGGCCGGCTGATTTCGCGGTGCGCATGTCCGCTTTGAGGAACTTTGTATATTCTTCTCTATATGTTTGGTTGGAGGGCTCCAGATGGAGGGCCTTCTTCAACAGGGGTCTCATCTCTTCCCGCTTGTTGACGGCTTTCTGGAGAAGCGCGGCGTTGTAAAACGGCTCGGCCCACGTCGGATTCAGCTTCGTGGCCTTCAGGAAATACTCCTTGGCCTCGGCGTAGTTGCCGCTGCGTAACGCCGTCATGCCCAGCCGATTGAGCTCTTTTGCGTCCTGTGCCGCGAGCGGAAACGCCGCCAGCATGACGAACGAAGTCAGAAGGAAAAACAGGAAGAAAAACCGATGGCGGTTCATGGAAACCCCTCCGATAGCCGAGTCACCGCCAGATAGTCTAGGCGATTTTCGCTACTTTTGCCAGTGCCTTGAGAGCCCACTTCCTCACGTCGGGATCGGCGTCGTTGCTCAAGTCCTGGAGAACGTCCGAAAACTGGAGGGCTCCGATTTCACCGAGCGCCCACGCGGCGGAAGCGCGCATCTGCTTGTGAGAGGAGCGCAGCATCTGTTTGAGCGTGACGATGGCGCCCATGCCGCCGAGTTTCCAGAGAGAGGCGGCCGCGCTGCTTCTGACGCGATTATGCGAATCGTTCAGCATCGGATACATCAACTCGATTAGTTCGGGATCGCTCTGCGCCGCGAGCGCTTCGACGGCGTTCGACCGGACGCGGCCGTCCGCGTCTCTCAGTGCTTTTGCGAGGAGAGAGACGGTGCGGGGGTTCTTGATCAGGCCGAGAGAGCGGATCAGCGTGGCCCGGTGCCTGGAATCCTCTTCCTGGGCGTATCGTTCGGAAAGCCGGGACATCGTGAGTTCGGGATTGATGGAGAGGCAGGTCGTGATGATCGAATCGCGGATCTTGGACTCCTCTTCCTTGCTCCAGGCGTTCAGCAGATGGCTGATGGCGCGCGTCGATCCGATCAGGCCGAGACTCAGCACGGCCCGGTTCCGGACGGTGGGCGAGATGTCGCCGAGCAGACCGATGAGAAGATCGAGCGACCGCTCGTCCTTGATGACACCGAGAATATAAGCGACGGATGCGCGTTTCCGGGCGTTGGGCGAACGGAGCTCCTCGGGAAGCGTGTTGAGGCCGAACTTGATGCCCCGTTCCCAGAGAGCCTGGATGGCATTGGCCCGCACGCGGTTGTTGCGGTCGGACGAGAGGGCCTTCATGATCTCGACGATCTCGGGGTTGTCGATCTGGCCGAGGGATTCGACGGCGTTGGCGCGCACGCGCTCGTCCTCGTACGTCAGGAACGCCTTGAGGAGGGGCATGTATTCGGGGGAGCGGAACGTGCCGACTATCCTGATCGCCGTGGCGAGCAGGTTCGTGTCGTCTTCGCGGCGCAGAAATTCGCATAGGGCGTTGCGGACGGGCGGACTCGACTTCCCCTCGAGCGAGGCCAGGGCCTCGGCTCTGAGCATCGTGTTCGGCGACTCGAGGTAGGTCAGCGCCATGCCGACCAGTTCGGAATCGGCGGCGCGCCTGACGCCTTTCAACGCGGCCGCGACGATCTCCGGGCGCTCGTCGCGCAGACCTTCACGCAGAAACTCGCCGATCTGCGGCAGATTGTCGCGCAGGGCGGTTCGCAGGCAGAAGAGCCGCACCATCTTGTCGCGGTCGTGGAAGAGCATCTTGAGGGTCTGGTAGTCCATGATTTCGCCTTGTCGTTCAGGGCGTCGAGCCGGATGCCCGGAGTTTTGAGATCGAGTTGGAAACGTTCTTTCCGGAGGAGGATTGCGGGTCGGTGAGGTATTCGTCGAACGGAATGTTGTCGTTCTCGGTGTCGATCAGAACGACCCGGTCCATGTGAATTTCCTTGAGGATGAACGGCGTATCGGGAATTTTGGAATCGAGACGCGCGAGAGTGATGCGGCCGGCGGCCTTGATGATCGCCACTTTCAAGAGTCCAGTCGTGAAAAAGCCGTGATAGTCGATGTCGGGGCGGCCCAGCACGATAGCTGGCGCGACTGCGATGGGGCCGCCCTCTTTCTGCGGACGGCCGAACACATTCCGGCTCGGGCCGTACGGAAACGCGACCTGTGCCATCAGGCGAGCCTCGACACGCGGATCGATGGACGGAATCGTGGGTGTGACGAGAGGCGGCGGCGGCTTGATCGGCTCTTCCGCGGGAGACTGCTTGACTTCGGCGGTTGCCGTCGGTTGAGCGGTTGAGGCCGTCGCGGCCGGCTGTTTGTCTTTATTGCGGCTCGGCTTCAGGATCAGGTTGTCGAAGAGAAGAAGACCGAGGATGACGGGAACGCCGACCGCGACGGCCTTGTTCTTCTTGCAGTATTCCTGGATGGCCTGGATGTTCATCTATCGTGCTCCGCTCACGGGAGGAAGAAGG
>JAKJFL010000305.1:0-4704 GCA_022704935.1 Candidatus Rifleibacteriota bacterium | reverse complement strand
ACGACCGTCGAAAGCCGCTTCCGGACGAGGGAAACGACCTTCCTCGGGCATGTTTTCACGCACATGCCGCAACCGGTGCATTTGTCGGGATCGAAGACGGCGATGCCGTCCTCCACGCGGATCGCTCCGAACATGCAGACCTTCATGCAGTCCCCGTATCCGATGCAGGAATACATGCACATCTTGTCGCCGGAATAAAGATTGTGGGCTGCGATGCAGCTCTCGATGCCGATGTATTCCGAAACGGTTTTCACGTTCGACCTTGTTCCGCGGCAGTGCAGCACCGCGACCATCGGCTCCCGCTCGCTGACCTCGATACCGGCGAGGCGGCCGATTGCCTTCAGCTTCTCCTTCGTCGAGACCGGGCAGACCATCTTGGGATCCTGCGTCTCGACGAGCACCTTCGCAAAACCGGCGCAGCCGGGATATCCGCACGCGCCGCAGTTGGCCTGCGGAAGAAGCGCCGCGATCTCGTCGACCAGCGGATTCTCGGCAACGTAGAATTTCCTGGAACTCCAGATGAGGGCAAGGGCAAGCAGGAACGCCATGCCGCCCATGACCAGGATGGCTGTCAGAACTTCACTCATGCGTATTTCCTTTTCCGTCAAAGGTCGGGGGGGAAGAGGGGGGGGATCGATCCGTTTGGCCGATGCATGCTGCAGCATCCGCAGCGGCCGCAGGCATCGGCCTCGGAGCTGCAATCGCCCGGCCGGGTGGCGCGTTCGTGCTGATACAGAAGATGAACGACGGCATACAGCGCGCCGATTGCCGCTGAAAATCCGATTGCAACGAGAATTTCGGCCATCATCCGCCTTCACCGCGGTACATGGAACGTGTACGCGCGTCAACGATTTTACATTTTGCGGGGGAGTGTCAGGACGGCGAATAGAATAATTCAAGCCGTGTCGAAAAACAATAGTCTCCGACTTCCGTCGGATCAATGCCGTTGAACGTGCTGCCCGAGCGAACGTTGTTGAAAATGATGTGATATTATATCGACTCGGCATTGATCCGTCTGCCGTTCGCGAATGGGAGAGGATCAGAATGTTTCGAGAGAAGTCGATATCTTGAAGTTGCTCGTCTTCTGCAGCCGGACGTCGGGTTTGCGCGGGTGGGCGAGAATGAACTCGACGGTGAGCACCGTGAGGTTTTCCTCTTTGAATTCCCGCGTCGATGCCTGGATCGATACCACGTGTTCCATGAGCTTCACCTCGGAAATGATCTTCATCCCGGACTTGACGCGCCCCGTCAGGGTGGTGTTGCCGTCACGGGTCTGAAGAAAGCCGACGACGTCAAACTCGTCCCATGTGTTGGCGCCCGTCTGCTTGTGGAAGGTCTTGAACTGCCAGACGGGCCATTCCGAGAACGTGTTGGGATATCCGCTCATCAGGTTGCCGTTTCCGCCGTTTCTGATTTTGACGGGGGCAGTCGCGATGTCGGGCGGCGTCTGGATCACCCCTTGGGAATCGACGACCAGACTGCTGAGTTTCCGGGTGGCCCCCGTGAAGTGCTTCTGCCAGAACATTTCGTTCAGACGCAGCGAGTCCTGGGCCGACTGTTTCCAGGCCGTGAGCGATTGTGCGTCGTTCATCCATCGGGTGAAGCGGAAGACGACCAGCGAAACCAGCCCGAAAACTAAAATCGCGACCATGATCTCGACCAGGGTGAACCCCCGGGCGGAATCATAACAGACGGTCGTTCCGCGTCGGACCGGATCCGTCGCTTCGCGCGGAGCAGAGCGGTTCATGGGCCCTCCAGCTTGGTGATCTGCATCGTGACCTGCATGACCACGTCGTTCTTCAGCTCTTTCCCGGTGGAGAAGCCGGCAATGAGGCTCGAGGCCGAAGCCGTGATGCGCAGGTAGTCTTCGACGTATCCCGTGCTGAGGCCGGTTCCCTTCTTGGTGATGCCCAGCCGCTCGATGGAGGTCACCCGTGCCGTCATCGGCACGGATTCCGAGGCGAGCTCGACATCGAGCACCTCGAGTCGGAGATCGGCCAGGAAGGCTTCATAGAGGGCGTTGGTCCGGGTTGCGGCCGGCTCGTCGAACTTGAATCGGAAGGCGGTGTACAACTCGGTCGGAGCGGCCTTGATCTTGAGCTTTGCAGCTTCGAGCGCCGCATGACACAACAGTTCGAGCTGGGTGCGCTCCCGGGTCACGAATTTTTCGTATCCCTGCTTCACCGATCTGTCCATGAGGAATGCGGCGAAGATAAGAGAGCTGGTCAGGGCGACGAGTACGATCACGATCACCATGCCCTGCCTTGGCCGTCCGAGTCGTGTCATTCCAGGTCCGCCTTGTAGGTGAACAGTCGCACGCGGTTTGACTGGCCGTCATGGCGCGAACGCCATGAAACTTCGAAATCCAGCCGCAGGAACTGCTTGTACACGGTCATCGACGCGAGCTGGCCGGGCTGGACCATGAAATCGAACCAGAGATCCTTTTTCGTCGTGTTGCGCGTGACATACCGCACCTGGAGACGATGGGCGAACTCGGTTGCATTGATGACGGACTTCGAGGGTACCTTCACCCTGTTCGTAGGCGAACCGCCGAATTCGCGGTCCAGGGGAACGGGGTTCCCGATGGGGAGGTCGACGGCCGGAAGAGCGCTCAGCGACCGCAGATACGAGGAACAGGTCTGCATGGCCGTGAGGTAATCCCCGGTCATCTGGGTTGCCATGCTGCCGCGGCCGAACAGCCCCATGATCGGCATCAATGCGAAGGAGAAGATGAAGATGCCGATCATCACTTCGACCAGGGTCAGGCCAGAATTGGAGCCCGACCCCCTGTTCAAGCGAAGCAAAGCCCCTCTTCCCGTTGCCGGAAAGAGGGGGTCGCCTGAACTGTGCCATCCGGGCGCCGCCGTCCCACTTCCCGCATCGTGCGGGTCGGGTCTGCGTCTTTCTCTGGTTGTCATCGAAGAACCGGGTGTCATGACATGGGATCGACCATACTTCACTTGGATTCGCGGGTCGCCCCGGTATCCGACTCGAGCACCCGGATGTTGAACCGGCTTGGAATGATCGGAAGATCGAGGAACAGCTGCCGTGAGTTGTTGCCCAGGTCGAGAACCTCGATCTGAACCGTGTTCGAACCGGTGTTGGCGCCCGCTCCGGTGTTCTTCAGGCCGGTTGCGACGTCCGCATTGCCGACGCGGAAGACGTGGGACAACGGAGTGGCGTCGGGGTTCAGGAGCCGCAGCGGGGCGTCGTCGAACGCCGCCTTGACCGGCGTGCCGGTCGTCTCCTTCACATACGGCACCTTCCGCTCGTCTAGGACGTCTTCCCTGAAGGTATACTTCACCTGGCGCAGGTTGCGGTCGGCGACGATCCGCCCGCGGGGCGCCTCGCCGTCATCCTGCCAGAACATCAGGTTGTCGCGCACCGACAGGTCGAAGGTCAGCACTTCGTCTTCGGCAAGGCCTGGAGAACCGGGATTCGCGAGCTGGAACGCGGCCTTGATGTCCTTGTCGTTGAGTGTGATGACGGGGTCATCCCATTTCGAGCCGTTCGCTTCGCAGAGCGGGCGATTCTGGCCGGGATCGTCGAGGTTGAGATCGCGCCGGTAGGTGCAGCCGGTCGCCTGCAGGAGGCTGGAGAAGCCGGTGGTGCCGAACGACTGATCGGGCTTGTCGTAGGGATGGGCCCACGCGGAGAGCAGACCCCGCTTCGAGCCGCGGGTTCGGTCGGCGATGGCTGTCGCGAGGCTCGACGAAGGCGCCCATTTCAGTTCGCCGTACGGCGAAACCGTGGGGCCGAGCGGCGTTTCGGTCGTGATCTGGTCGATGCTGCGCAGACTGCCGTCGTCGGGCATCGGCTTGTATTTGGGGGTCGCCAGCCGCAGATCGATATTCGGACGTTTGTTGTCGACCACCTTGAAGAAGCCTTCGAGACGGGTGAAGTTGCGCGAGCTGTCCTCGATCTCGATGACATACCCGATCTTGCCGGCGATATACGTGGAGAACCGGTGCCTCAACGTCAGGCCCCCAATCGCTCCGGGTGCCGAGAAGATCGATGTTGGTCGGAGAGACGACGGCGAGCCGGTGGCCGTCGATGCGTTCCTTCGTGAAGTTTGTCACGTCGGGAGCTAGGTTGCCGTCGGGAGTTGCTGCAAGCATGCTCGAGGTGACGCCGATCGAGGGAACGATGATCGGCAGTTCGTATCCGCTCGTCGCGGTCGGCGTGAACTGGCCCGTCAGACCGTCGATTCGCTGGAACCACAGACGCGGATACCAGGCGCGCTGCGTGCCACCGTCCTTCATGCCGTCGTTCGGCCCGTGGCCGGGGTGGTTGTCGGTGATGGAGACACGATACTCGGTCTCGTCCCCGGTATTGGCGTTGATGATCCCGTTCACGACGGCCGTCATGGCGTTCGTGCCGTTGTGTTGCTCGAAATCGGCGATGACGGGCGGCGTCACGTCGACGGTGAACGACTTGCGGCGCCATGTGTAGGTGACGTTCTGGTCGTTGTAGCCGATCGTTCCGGCGCCGTACCGGTCGAGGGTGTACTGCCGCTTCGTGCATTTCAGCGTGACGAGCGTTTCGTACCCTTCGTTCGGGAAGGTCGGGATGGGGAGGTCCCAGGAGAATTTTTTCGAGAATTTTGCCGTCTTCACCTTCATGAAACGATCGCCGATCTTCACGAGATACTCGCCCATGTTCGCCGGATCGATCTCGACATCGCCGTGCGCACCGACGTCGGGC
>JAKJFL010000304.1:0-4734 GCA_022704935.1 Candidatus Rifleibacteriota bacterium | reverse complement strand
AAACCCGCCCCTACGGTCCGTGTGCGAAAAGCATCATACCCTCTTGCGCTCACCCAGACCTCACAACCGGGTTTCGAACGGCATTACAGAAGGTGTATACTCCCAATGTGACGAACTGGATCCGGGAACATCCAACCCTGGCCGGAATCGCTGCGCTGCTGGTCGGCGCGGCAATCTGGCTGCCGGCTTTTCACCTGCTCTTTCTGGAAAATAGCAGCAGATATATGAGTGTCTCGGACATTCCGCCGAAAGCGCGGGCGCTCGCGGCCAGTCATATCGCGATCTGGGCGGACGAGGTCGGTCAGCGAACCGAAATCGAGCGGATGCGCGGCCGGAACGCCGAGTGGGACTTCATGGCCCGCAGCTTTTTCGTCTGGTCTCTCGCGAACATGGCGCTGCGCGATCCGCAGACGGCGTCGACGACGCTTCCGATCATGGACCGCATCATCGACGAAACGGTCAGGCTCGAACACGAGAAGGGACACTTCTTCTTCCTGATGCCCTACGCGCAGACGGCCCCGTTCAGGCTCCAGCCTGCCCGCAGCATCTTCCTCGACGGGGAGATCGCACTGATGATGGGACTTCGCCGGCTCGTCTCGGAACGCGAGGAATACCGCGTCCAGATGCTCGAGCGGGTTGGGGTCATGGCCGAGCGAATGGAAAAGAGCCCCATCATGTGCGTCGAAAGCTATCCGAACGAGTGCTGGCTCTTCTGCAACTCGGTCGGTCTCGCAGCGATCAGGGTTTCCGATCACCTCGACGGAACGGACCACGGCGACCTTTTTAAGCGCTGGATTGCAACCGCACGCGCGAAACTCATCGAACCGAAAACCGGCCTGCTGAACTCGGCGTTCACGCTCGACGGCGATGTTCTCGACGGTCCAGAAGGCTCGTCGATCTGGCTCGCGGCCCACTGCCTGTCGTTGATCGACCGGGAGTTCGCCGCCGACCAGTATCAGCGAGCCCGCTCCCGCCTACGGAACAGGATCGTCGGCTTCGCTTACGCCTACGAGTGGCCGCCCGAATGTCCCGGTTCGGGCGACGTCGATTCGGGCCCGATTCTTCCGATTCTCGATCTCTCGGCCGGCTCGACCGGCCTCGCGTTCGTCGGCGCGGCTGAGTTCGGCGACACCGAATACCTGCGCGGGCTGCACGCGGCGCTCGAGCTGGGCGGCTTCCCGATCAGAACCGGAGACAGGCTCAAATACTGCGGCAGCAACGCCGTCGGCGACGCGGTGCTGCTCTATTCGATGACGCTCGGCCCCGCCTGGCGCAACATCACGAAAACTGGAGGGAGCCGGTGAGTCTCTGGAATCGCCTGACGAGCAGTTTTTCCGGCGCACCCTTCTTCTCGCCGCGCGGCTTTTTCGACAGGGCGGTGATGCTGCTCCTGCTGTTCGCCGTCTGTCATCTGGCCGGGCTTCGCGAGTATACCTGCATCATCAGCGGCACATCGCCGACGGGCGACCCCGCCGACACCGCCGCGAGCATGCTCGGCATCGCCTACTTCGCAACCTACTCCCTGGCCCTTCTGGTCGCACCGATCTTCGCCATCGCCGCGGTGCTGTTGAAGCTCGTCGGGGGCGGCGTGGCAGACCGATAACCTGTCTGTCCGCAACCAGCAGGCTTCCGGCTATTTTCGCGAGGCGTTCTCCTGGTATTCCTCGTCGGTGTTGAGAGACCAGACGTCTGCTTCAGGCGCCACGCCGACGAATTTCCTCGCGGCCGTCAGGCCGGTCGCGATCGAATGGTCCATGTTGTTGTATTTATACAGGCCCGCCCGGCCGACGCAGGAAAGATTCTCGAGTCCTGCCGCGAAAGCTTTCACCTTCGCATAGGCTTCCTGGAAGCCGAGGAAATAGGTCGGGTAGCTTTCGGTTTCGCGCGTGACGAAGCTTCCGAGAATCTGTTCGGGGCGAAGGAGGTTCATCATCGCGAGTTCGCTGGCGGCAAGGGCCTTGAGTTCGTCGTCCGGGCGACTCCACAGATCGTCGCCTCTGAAGGCGAAATACTCGATGCTGATCACGCTCGTGCCGGGCCGGGCGGCCATGCGAGGGCTGAAGTTGTTGAAGTTCGCCATGCGCGCCATGCGGACCTCTGGGGCATGCACATAAATCCACTGGTCGGGGAAAAGGTTCGCGCCCTCGGCCACAATATTAACAGTTATATGGTCACGATAATACAACGTATCGATCGCCCGGCGCACGTCTTCGGGAACGGCCGGTTCGAGCATGCCGAGCATCAGCGTCAGCGGAATGCCGCTGAACACGTGGCCGGGCCGCACGAGCAACGTGCTTCCGTCGGCCGCGCGGGCTTCGATTTCCGTGACGCGCATGCCGTCCCTGTGGATTCTCGTGACTTCGGTGTTCAGAAGAAGCTCCCGGCCGGCGCCGGATGCGCGCTCCCACATCCGTTCGTACATCATGCCGGCGCCGAGCGACGGATAATCGAACTCGTCGACGAGTGTTTTAGCCTGCACCCGGTGCTTGAACAGGGCGTTCGTGACAACCGTCTTCAGATCGATGCCCTTGATGCGCTGGGAAGCCCACTCGGCGCCGATTTCACGACAGGGAATGCCCCAGACCTTTTCGGTGTATGTCTTGAAGAACGTCTCGTACAGCTTCGTTCCGAATCGGCCCGAGACCCACTCCTCGAATGTCTTCGCCTCGCCTTTCGCACCCTGGAGCTGTGACGCGGCATAAGAGAGCATCGACGTCACGGATTCCCGCAAACCCAGGTTGCGCAAGGCATCGACGGCCTCGAGCGGGTATCTGAACAGTTTTTTCTTGTAGAAGATGCGTGTCAGACGCTGTACCGGCAGAAACTCATCGCCGAGCAACTCGTGCCAGAGGGCGTTGATCTCGCGACTTGCCGTGAAAAAACGATGGGGGCCGACATCGAACCGGTTGCCTTCGAAGATCTCCGTTCGCGAGAGGCCACCGGGGATGGCATGTCTGTCGAGCAGCAGCAGATCGTCGCGGCCGTGACGGGCCAGTTCAAGCGCAGCAGCCAGTCCGGCCGGTCCCGCGCCGAGAATCGCTATTTCGGTCGATCGTTGGGAATGGCTCATAGTTTTATATTTCTCGTTATCTTTCGTTTTGCCGATTCATGAAATCGCTGTGGATGCGCTGTTCGAGGTCGACATGATTGCCGCCGCCGAAATCGAGCTGCGTTCGCGAAACCGATTCTGAACGCTGCGGAACCCCGTCGGAGAGACGAATGCGAATCTTTCCTTCGGCCGTTCCATCGATGATCGCAGCCCCCGAGCTGACCGGCGGCCGGCTAACGATCCGCGTCGAAAACGTGATATCGGCGGCTCCCTCGGCCTGATCGACGAACGCCAGGGTGAACGTCGCGATGGCCTGGCAATCCACCGTTTCGCTGTTCGGATCGGGCGATACGGGAACGACATGGGAAGCCACCCATGATTCACCTGATCTGACACTGTTTTCCGGATATTCAAGAAGAGTGACCTCGTAGAATTTTCTGAATTGTTCGGGGACGCCCTCGGCGGACGCAATCACGCATTTTTTATTCAGCGTCAGCCGCACGGGATGCCCGGGAGCTGGAAGTCCGCTCGCGAACAGCGTCTGCACGACCTGATCCCGAGGGATTTCCCTGTTCGCCGCTCCAGGCTCGTAATACGCCATCGAGGCGGTATGCGCCGTCAGGCTCTGAATGACGGTCTCTCCGTTTCCAGGGGCGATCGCGGAGTCTCCGCCGAGCGTCATGAGCCCCATCAGAGTAGTCTTCGGAATCAGAAGCATGTTCACGGCCATCCGCGACTGCACCTCGACTGAAAACGAACTGACGGTGGAAGAGGCAGGCGAAAGCCTCAACAGAAGGGGATCCGTGGCATCAGCCGGCACCGCAAGTCCGTCAGAGGCAAAACACACGCCTGCGCCGAGACACCAGATCACCGTTATCGCAGTTCGGACTGCATGTCGAAATGATTTCACCGTTGAACATCTCCCATTTTCCATGCTTAAGAGAAAAGCATACCAATTTTCCACCAGCTCCGCGAATCATTTCTCCCGACCTGTACAGGACCGATCGACTTCGACGTCGTATCTCCGGGAAGCGGCATTGAAAAGCCGTGACCTCCCACGGGTTTTTCGCGTCTTATTATAGACACCAATTTTCAACACATCTGGACCTTTTGTCGACACACGAGCAACAATGATGCACGTCAGACGAGGCTCGGGCGGGATAATCCTTACAAAAATCGATGGAACGACGGCTCATCTTATATATCGTTTATTATTATTTTTATCATAGTGCGTGGCTTCACCGGAAATGTTCCCTGGACCGACGTTGCGACGGCCATGGTGCTCGCCCTGTGTCCCGCGTATGAAGACGCGCGCGACCCGCCTCCTGAATGACGGAATCTCATTCAAGCATGCATGGTTCCGGGGAGCGCCGTGCTATCTGACCAGCTTCGAGCCTGAGACAGATGCCGGCGAGAAGGTCGGTTCCGGATGTATGTCCGATGCCGGCGACGCGCAACACTTCGGCAAAGCGGCAAGTTCCATCCGCCAAAGACGCAAGGAGCCGCTCGACAAGGAGTGACGAATGGCCTCGCTCGGCGAAGCGCAGTTGCCATATGCTCTGGATCGTCGTTTTCCCGACAAGACGTTCGATCAGGCTCGATGCCGGCGCAATCAACCCGCCGCCAAAGAATCGATCGGCCAGCAGGGCTCCACTGCAGAAGTCGTCCCAGGCGGGAGTGAGCCC
>JAKJFL010000303.1:0-4774 GCA_022704935.1 Candidatus Rifleibacteriota bacterium | reverse complement strand
CGACCCGCGACAAGCCGGACGCCGAATACTGCGCGAAGATCTTCAAGGTGTGCATGAAACATAACGTTCGCTATTTCTTCTACATCGGCGGCAACGATTCGGCCGACGCCGTGCGCATCGTGAACGACAACGCCCGCAACGCCGGCTACGAGCTGCGCTGCATCCATATCCCCAAGACGATCGACAACGATCTGCGCGTCACCGACCACTGCCCCGGCTACGGCTCGGCGGCCAAGTTCGTCGCCCTCGCGTTCGCCGGCGCCAACCTCGACAACCGCTCACTCCCAGGCGTCTACATCGCCGTCGTCATGGGCCGCAACGCCGGCTTCCTCACCGCCGCCTCCGCCTTCGCCCGCAAATACGAAGACGACGGCCCGCACCTGATCTACCTGCCCGAGCGCCAGTTCCGCAAGGAGGCGTTCGTGAAGGACGTCGATCAGGTCTACAAGAAGTTCGGCCGGTGCATCGTCGCCGTCTCGGAAGGCATTCTCGGCGAGGACAACAAGCCGGTCATCACCCAGCTAATGCAGAACGCCGAGACCGACGCGCACGGCAACGTGCAGCTGTCGGGAACCGGCGCTCTGGGTGATCTGCTCGCCGACCTGATCAAGAAGGAACTGAAGATCAAGCGCGTGCGCGCCGACACGTTCGGCTACCTGCAGCGCAGCTTCGTCGGTATCGTTTCCTCGGTCGACCAGGCAGAAGCCCGCGAGGTTGGGGAAAAGGCCGCCCAGTTCGCGATCTGGAACGAGGTCGACGGCTCCGTCGCGATCCGGCGCACCGGCGACTACTCGGTCGAGTATTTCCTGACCCCGCTCGAGACGGTCGCTAAGGAGACCAAGGGGATGCCCGACAAGTTCATCGCCCCGCTTGGAACCGACGTCACCGACGAGTTCATGAAATATGCCCGCCCGCTGCTCGGCACGATGCCGGATTACGAGCGGCTCATGGCCCCGGCGGTGAAGAAATGACATCCGTTCAGGCCGGGGAACGGCGCCGCATCGTCGTATCTAGATTCGATGCCCGCGGCCGCGGGATTGCGGTGATCGACGGCGAAGAGGTTGCCGTTCCCGGCCTGTTTCCGGGCGACGAGATCGAGTTTTTGCATGAAGCCGGCTCCCGGGGCCGCCCGAGCTGGGAACCGCAGGAACTGACGAAGCCGTCGCCCGACCGCATCAAGCCCGACTGCCCCTTCCACGGGCCGTGCGGCGGCTGCGACTGGCTGGAACTGTCGGAAAAAGGCCGCCGGAAAGGGAAACAGCAGATTCTCGCATCGGCTCTCGAAGGAATTTCCGGGTTCGACACGGCGACCGTTGCCCCGTTCGCCGCCGCCCGCGAAGGAGAGACGATCCGCTACATGCCCCGTGTCCGCATTCATCAGAGCCGGCACCGGGCATCACAGGAAGCCGGTTTCCTGCCGGCCGAAGGACACGAAGGCGAAACACAGGGGGGCATTGTTCCCGTCACTTCCTGCGCGCTCCTGACGAAGCCCCTCGGGAAGCGCCTCGTGGCGGCGCGGCGGGCGCTGGGCGCCCTGCCCTTCCGCGTCGACGGCCTCGTGCTGACCGCGGCGAATGCCGGCCCCGAAACCGTGACCGGCCACCTCACGCTCGGCGCCGGGGCATCGCCCGGCCGGGTCAGACCGGATCTCTGGAAACTCATGCGCGGAGCGGACCTCGCCGGACTCAGCTACGGCCGGCCCGACAAGGGCGTCGAAGGCGTGCTCGAGGATGTCTCGGTCGCGGGGCTCCTCGCCCACGGCGTCGAGGGTGGGCCGTTCTTCACCGAACCAGGCTTCTTCAGCCAGGGAAACGTGTTCCAGAACAAGCATCTCGTGCGCGAGGTGGTGCTCCTCTCGGGCGCCGCCGACGGGAAGCGGATCGTCGAAGGGTTCGCCGGCGCCGGGAACTTCACGATTCCCCTCGCCGCCGCCGGCGCGATGGTCGAGGCTGTCGAGTCACACCCTGGCGCCGTTCGCATGGCGATCCGGAACCGCCAGCGGTCGAAATGCGGCGAACGCATCACCCTCGTCGAGGGCGACGCGATGAAAGAGCTCGGAAAACTCGCGCCTGAACCCGACGTGCTCGTCATCGACCCGCCCCGCACCGGAATGCCCACGATTGCCGCCACCGTCACAAGACTCAAACCCGCGGCGATCATCTATGTAGCATGCGATATGGAATCGCTGCGCCGAGACGCTCTGGCGCTCGCCAAGACAGGCTACAAAATCGCGAATATCTCCGGTATAGACCTGTATCCCCGCACCCACCACGTCGAGGCCGTCGTCAAATTCGTGCGGGCGTAGGCGCTGGTTTCATACCCGCCCCTGCGCCCGATGTGCGATTCGCTTCAGGCTTCGGCGTTCCAGGCTTCGAGAAGATATAATAACGTAAGATATGCGTCGCCGAAGGGCGCGTGGCCCTGGTGGGCGATGATGCCGTTTTCCCACCAGCCGAGGAGCAGGTCGACATAACCGGCCTGGGAGCTCATGTCCAGGGCGTCTCCCTCGATTTCGGAAAATTCAGAGATTCCCGCGGCAATCTCGGCCGTTCCGTGAGGGCCAACGAGGGTCCCGGCTGCGCCCCGGAGGCGGGTGAGATAGGTGCCGAGCGTTTCGACGAGCCGACGCGTCGGAACCTGTTTCCCGTCGACACCGTAGACCGTGATGCCCTGGCCGTCGGGTGATATCACCGCTTTGGGGCCCGATTCCGCGTATTCGAACAACGGCCTGAACTCGGGATGAGGCTGCATCCGCTTGTGAAGCTGGTCGAAGGGTGATGAAAGCGACGAGAGCCGGACCCGGTTCTCGATCATCGGGTCGAGCAGCTGGCCCATCCGCTTCACATAGGGCTCTAGGAAATCCGTCGTTCCCATGACGCCGACCCGGTCTGCCCTGGCGACGACACCTTCGCGGACGTCGGTTTCAAGAACCGGCCCTCCGTGAGTGGTGATCGCGAGGGCGGCGAAGTCGCCGCCTGCAGTTTCGCCGATGTACAGGCCGAGCGGCTGCATCCGCTGGCCGAGCGTCTGCGAAAGCGCCGCGACGGGGACGGGGCTGGTTGCTAGGAAGACGTTGAGTCCGACGTGCGTCAGCATGTCGGCAAGTCGCTCGACGATCTCAGAAAGCCCCGGACGCGCTTCCCAGCCGATCGTCAGGGACGGAAAGCGGCTTCCGACATCAAGAAGATGCCTCCAGAGCAGACTGGTCGATTCGTGCTCGGCCCAGCCGCCCGGGCGAAGGTCGCCCACACGGAAAATCGCCGGTTTCAGGGGCTTCATCTGTCAGAACAGCGCGGAGGCACCGATCAGAACGGCGTCGGTTTCGAACTTCGCATCGCGAAGAAGCTTGTCGCCGCGGTCAGCCATTGGAAGAACATGCCGGTGAAGCGTCGCTTTCAGATCATCCATGAAGTATTCGCGCAGCGCCATCACACCGCCGCCCAGAAGCACGACTTCGGGATTCAGCAGGGTGTGAACGTTCGCAATCGCAAGTCCGAGATAATGGCCGACCTTTTTCAGAGCCATCAGGGCCGTCTTGTCGCCGGCTTTCGCCGCCTGGCCGATGATCCTGCCGGTTATTCTGTCTGCATTGCCTTCGGTCAGTTCGAGGAGAGGGCCGCTTTTCAGCGCGGGAAATGCCGCTTTGACATGGTTCTCGAGGCCCTTCCCCGAGGAAAATGCCTCGAAACAGCCTTTTTTGCCGCAACCGCATACCGGGCCGTCCGGGTCGAGGCAGATGTGGCCGATCTCGCCGGCCGAATTGGTCGTGCCCTCGGCGAGTTTTCCGTTGAGAACCATGCCGGAGCCGATACCCGTTCCGACGAAGATGTTAACGAAGTTGTCGAGCCCCTTGCCGGCCCCGAACTGCCATTCCGCGATCGTAGCGGCGCGCACGTCGTTCGTCACGCGCACGGGCAGGCTCAGGGCTTTCGAAACGAACTCGCCGAGCGGGATGTTTTTCCAGTTCAGGTTCGGAGCGTAGTTGACGGCGCCGGTCTTCGGATCGATCTGGCCTGCCGCGCCGATGCCGGCGCCGACGATATCGGTGACGGGGGTGTCGCCGATGGCCTTTCGGGCCGCGTCGACGATGGTCTGGAGAACCGCGTCACTGCCACGCTCCGGGTGGGTGGGAACGATGAACTGGCGGATGATTTCGCCTTTTTTACAGAGCCCCGCGGCGATTTTGGTGCCGCCGAGATCGATGCCGACCGTATATCCGGAATTCCGCCTGGTAGTCATCCGATGAACCTCCTGAAGGGATCACCCGCCGATATCCGACAGGGAAACGCAGCGCGCGCCGAGAAACTGCGCGCATGTCTTGTGCCGTGCATGTTTGCGAATCGCGAGATCACGCAGGACGCGGACGAGTGCATCATGATCGAGGCCCCGAACCTCGACACCTTCGCTCGAGTCGAGACATGGAAGCAGCTTTCCGCTGACGGTCAGCCGGAGCCGGGTGCATCTGGAGCAGAACGGGTGGCTGCGCGAACTTATGAACCCGATGTGCCCGGCTTCCCCGCGTATACTGAAATTTTCGGAAGGGCCTCCTCCGAAATCCTGCTCCGCCGGATCCAGTGTGATGCCGGCTCCGGCAAGCCGATCAACAATCATATCTTGAGATATATATGCGGTGGCGTCACTCGATCCAGCGGCGAATGGCATTCGTTCGATAAACCGGACATGCACCGGAAGGCGACAGGCAAGCTTCCCGAACGCCTCGACCTCGTCGTCATTCCGGCCGGGAATCATCACCGTGTTGATCTTGACCGGGGCC
>JAKJFL010000302.1:0-4797 GCA_022704935.1 Candidatus Rifleibacteriota bacterium | reverse complement strand
ACCACCCTCGAGAAGGAAAAGAAGCCGATTCTCTCCCACGAGCTCACGAAAGCGTCCAACTTCCAGAGCTACCTCGCCGTGAATCGCTCGTTACCGTTCTCCGTCTACATTCCCCTCCTGAAGGAAGGCGAGATCTACGGCGTGATGAAGATCGGCCAGAAGATAAACGGCGAATCCTTCACCGAGAACGATCTCGAGTTCTTCACGACACTGGCTTCCCAGGCCGTCATTGCCTACGAAAACGCCCGCCTGTACTCGCTCGCCATCACCGACTCGATCACGAAGCTGTATGTCCACCGCTATTTCCAGCTTCGCCTCGACGAGGAAGTGAAGCGAAGCCGCCGGTACAACTCCACCCTTTCTCTGCTGCTTTGCGATATCGATCATTTCAAGATGATCAACGATCAGTACGGCCACCAGCAGGGCGACATCATTCTCCGTGAGGTGAGCATGATCCTGCGGCGCAACATCAGGTCGACGGACATCGCGGCCCGCTACGGCGGCGAGGAGTTCGTCATCATCCTGCCCGAAACGACCCAGTCGGATGCCCGCATCGTCGCGGAGCGCATCAGACGCGATACGGCGAAGTTCGATTTCCCTGCGCTCGCGCCGGGGCAGCCGCCGCTGCACTGCACCATCTCGATCGGCGTCGCCGGCTTCCCGCTGAACGCCGATTCGAAGGACGAACTCATCCAGAAGGCCGACAGCTCGATGTATCAGGCCAAAGACCAGGGCCGCAACCGCGTCGTCCTGTGCGGAACGGAACTGTGACGGACTCGGTGCCGATCGATGGTTGACATCAAGGTGAAGGGGCCCGCCGTCGATCCGGCACGGCGAGAGGCGACGAAGAAATCCACGGGAGCCGCGGGTGGGGCTGATCGCGCCGGTTTCAGCTCGGCGGTGAAAACCGCCAGACGCCAGGTGCTCGACGGCGATCTGCGCCAGATGCTCGATAAGGTGCGTTCCTTCGGCGATGCGTTCTTCCGGTCCCCCGACGAAGAAAAGCTCGACGATTACAAGGATGCCGTCGCGCAGTATCTGGACCGCGTTTCGAAAGAAACTTTCTCGCTTCGCCAGGAACTCGGCAGCATGAAAGACGGCCAGCAGAAGGTATATCAGCTCGTCGAGACCGTGAAACACGATGTCGACGGAATGACGCGGGAATCCCTCCAGAAAGACAAGGCGCTGGCGCTTCTCGGTTCTCTCGACGAGATACGGGGCCTCGTCCTGGACTTGTTCACCTGAGCGCGGAGGCAAAAAACACGATGGAACCCCTTTCACAGGCACAGTCTCCCGGAACCCCGCCGCCGAACCTCATGATGACGATCATCACGGGGCTCTCCGGCGCCGGCCTGACGAAGGCCAGTCGGTTCTTCGAGGATGCCGGTCATTTTCTGATCGACAACCTTCCGCCGACGCTCCTGCCGAAATTCGCCCAGCTCTGCTATGACACGCACGGCAAGATCACCAAGGTCGCCATCGTCATCGACATCCGCGGCGGCAAATTCTTCGAGAGCATGAACGATGCGCTTCAGCAGCTCGAAAACATGGGTGTCAGGGTCAGGATCCTGTTCCTCGAAGCCGAGGACGGCATCCTCGTCAGGCGGTTTTCGGAAACCCGCCGCAAACACCCGCTCAGCTCGGGCGGACGTATCGTCGACGATATCAAATATGAGCGGAAGCGGCTTGCCGAGATCCGCGCACGCGCGGATTTCATCATCAACACCTCGGAACTCTCTTCGCACGAGCTGTACGACGAGATTCGCAAGATAATCGAACACGAGTCCGCGACCCAGTCCATGTCGCTCGTCATCGTGAGCTTCGGATTCAAACACGGCATCCCGCTCGACGCCGACATGGTGTTCGACGTGCGCTTCCTGCCGAACCCGTATTACGTTCCCGAGATGAAATACCTGTCGGGCCTCGACAAACCCGTGGCCGATTTCGTTCTTGGCTCCGAGATCGGAAGCCAGTTCGCCGCACGACTGAAAGAGTTTCTCGAATACCTGATCCCGCAGTTCGTCCAGGAACCGAAAACGCGCGTCCAGGTGGCGATCGGCTGCACGGGCGGCCGGCATCGGTCGGTCGCGCTGGCCGAGTATCTTGCCGACACGCTCGAGCATCCCCAGGTGCTCGTCTCCCGGAAACATCGCGATCTGGAGCTGGATTGAAGCGGTTTTCTCCATACTTTTCCCTTGCGTTTTCCCTGGTATGTGATATATTATTCCCTTTGAGGGAATAGTTATGCTTCGGCAGTTGAATCTTGCATCCAGGCTCCTGTCCGCGATCGCGCTGTTGCTTTGCGCGGTCGGTTCCGTTGTTGCGCAGCCTGTTTCCCCGATGAAATTCAATCTGGCCGGCCAGCCCGCCACCCGGATCGCTCCCGCGGAAGTCGAAACCCTGGGCGAATTTCGCATCTCCCTCGACAGCCAGTTGCTTGCGCCGCGGGTCGAGCAGACCGTCGCCGAACGGTTTCAACTCCCGGAAGCCTCTTCCCAGCCCTTCACGGGCGAACTGGTCCTGCGAAGCTCCTCGCTCGCCGAAGAAGATCCCTCCGCCTTCGAGATCCCCCTCCGCCGGATCCGCGAATCCCGCCGGATCGACGCGGGCGAGTTCGATACGACGCTGACGCTGACGACCGGCTACGCCCAGCCCCCGGAGGACTCCCCCCGCATCTCGGGCGTTCGGCGGATCGGCCGTCTCTCGCTGTACGGCGAGGTCGACCAGACCACGGTCGTGAAAAACCCTCTCCAGACCTCGTCGGCCAGGCAGCAGACCAGTCCGGTCGTTCTGGCGAACCGTGTCGCCCCGTCGGCGGCGAAAGCCGATCAGGCCCTGCTGGTCCGGCCGATCGACGCGCATGCGGCGAACGACGACGTCTCCGCCCTGGCTCTCAGAAACTATTATCTCGAGGCCATCTACAGCTTCCTGCCTTCCCTCCAGGGCAAGGTCTCCTACAAGCGCTCGGAGATCGAAACGTTCGATCCCAACGAGAATGTCCAGGTTGAAGGCATCGTGCAGGCCGGCCAGGATGTCATCATCAAGGCTGGATATCGCAACGAGACGAGCCCGTCCGAGATGAAAGATCGCAAACCGTCCAGCGACCAGAAAGTCTGGACTGAATTCATCCTGAAGTTTTGAACATCACCGACATCAGGATCGTCCGGCTGAAAACCCCCCAGGGGCAGACGCGCGCCTTCGCCGAGGTCACGTTCGACGGTGAACTGGCGATCCGCGATTTCAAGGTGGTCGAGACCCAGCGCGGCCTCTTCGTGAGTATGCCCGCGCGCCGCGCGCCGGATGGCAGTTTCCATGACCTCGTCATCCCCGTGACCGGCGAACTCCGCGAACGGATCCAGACGAGCGTTCTCCGCGCCTACGAAGACGAACTCGCCCGCCCCTGACGTTGCAGGCGGCACGGTTTTGTGCTACCGTGTACCGCGTGTTCGGTGCTTGCCCGAAAGCTTATTGGGGCGTCGTCAAGCGGTAAGACACATGCCTTTGGAGCATGCATTCCCAGGTTCGAATCCTGGCGCCCCAGCTCTTTTTTCCAACCCAGTGTGAATAGAACACCCCGGGAGGTCGCCAGCATGGCTGCCGACAGCATCACCGCCCTCGTTCTCGCCGCCGGCAAAGGCGTACGGATGAAATCCGACCTGCCGAAAGTCCTTCATCCGATTCTCGGCCGCCCGATGGTTCGATACGTCATCGATACGGTGCGCTCGGTCGGCGCCGACCCGGTCCATGTCGTGGTGGGATTCGGCAAGGATCGCCTGATCGAGGCGCTGCGCGACGACGGGGCCTTGTTCGTAGAACAGCTCGAGCAGCTCGGAACGGGCCACGCGGCCCAGTGCTTCGCCCGCGCCTGCCCGACGCCGCCTGCACATTTGCTCGTGGTCTGTGGTGACACGCCCCTCTTGTCGCGCGACACGCTCCGGACCATGGTCGAAACGCACCTGCGCGAGCGGCCTGCCTGCACGATGATGACCCTCGACATGGCCGAGCCGGGCGGCTACGGACGCATCCTGCGAGACCGAGACGGCAATGTGACCGAGATCCGCGAGGCCAAGGACTGTTCCGACGACCAGAAGAAAATCAGGGAAGTGAACCTGGCGATCTACCTCTTCGATGGCCCGGCCCTCTACGAGCGGCTGTTCAAGCTCACCAACCGCAACAACCAGAAGGAATACTACCTGACGGACGTCGTCGGCATGCTGACGGCCGACGGAAAGCGCGTTCTCGCGATCAAAGAGCGGGACGAGAGGTCGACTCTCGGCATCAACAGCCGCGCCGACCTGGCAATGGTGGGAGACATCCTGCGACGCCAGGTGCTCGAGCGCCACATGGCTGCCGGCGTGACGATTCTCGATCCTGGCCAGACCTGGATCGAACCCGGCGTGAAGATCGGCGCGGAAACCGTCATCTGGCCCGGGACGACGCTGACCGGCACGACCGCCATCGGGAGCCGCGCGATCATCGGCCCACAGACTATGATTTCGGATTCGAACATCGGCGACGCCGCCGTTGTCAGATTCAGCGTGGTCGACCGGACCACCGTCCGAAGCGGCACATCCCTTCCACCTTTCACGAACAACTCGGGGAACGAGCCCGCCTGAGCCCGGCCCCGAACGAGCCAACGGAGGCATCGAAGGTCATGGTCAACGGCAAGCAGGTGAAGATCTTCTCCGGCACCGCGAATCCCGCGCTTGTACAGTCGATCTGCGAGTATCTGCAGGTCCGCGAAGGCAGGATCATGCACAGCAAGTTCGCCGACGGCGAGCTGTACTGCCGCATCGA
>JAKJFL010000301.1:0-4799 GCA_022704935.1 Candidatus Rifleibacteriota bacterium | reverse complement strand
CAGGGCAAGCTGGCCGAGCAGAGCGTGATTCGCGCCCGCGTCGCCGCTGAAGATGAACAGCGGAGCGCCGAATTTCCCCGGCTCTTCCTTTCCGAAATTCGAGATGCCGTCGGTGAACATCAGGTAGACGTCGGGAACGGCCCCTTCGGCCGGCGGCAATGCGCCAAGCTGGGTGCCCCCGTCGTATTCCAGCGCTTCGACCGCCTTTATGAGCGGAGCGGCATCGCCGTTCGCGACGGTGATCTTCGCGGCTTTTCCCGGCACGTTCCGGAACGGCACGAGCTCGACCTCGACCGTCGCATCTTTCCAGGCCGCGAACGCCGCCCGGATCGTCGCGAACTCGGCCGTGCGGTCGCCCTTCGCGCGCGAACCGGAGGCATCCCACAGGACCGTCACCCGCGCCGGGGTCTTCATGGCGGGCAGGTCGGCCGGCGGTTCGACGATCTCGCTGAGGCAGAAGTGCGTCTCGCCCTCGGGGCTCTTCTCGACCAGCACCCGCTGAGCCTTTGCATCCGGAATCGCAATGCGGAGCGTCTGGGCGAGCTCGACGTTCTCGAGCGACGTCTCGGCCGCGAAGCCGCTCTTCCAGGAGGAAAAGCCGAAGTTGGCCAGGCTCCCCTCGCGGATTTCGGGTTTCACGCCGCCGCGCGCGACCTCGACGCGCAGGCCGAACTTCTCGACCTTGCCGTCGAACGCGAGAGGCAGAATGCAGACCGACTCTGCACCCGTCTCCACGAGCGCCGACACGTATTTCACCATCACCGTGCGCGTGCCGTTCGCCTCGATCGGGTAGACACGGGTCTGGAAGCTGTTGCCCTTCACCTTCTCGATCAGCCCCGGATCGACGCCGCGCCGCATCTCGGTCTCGAACACCTCGCGGCCCTTCTGCTTCTCGACGACGACCCCGTCGACGAGCACGCCGTTCACGTCGAGGCCGTAGCCGCTGACCGTCGCGCCTTCCGGCAGGGGGAAGGTCAGGTCGCCGGCGAGCCGGCGGCCGTTCGGGTTGAAGAAGGTCATCGTCAGGCGGGTCTCGGCCAGCATTCCCTCCACGACGACCTTCGACTCGACGTTTCGGATGACGATCGGTTTCTCGACGCTCTCGCCGATGGCCAACCGGATGGGCGCCACCGTCTGACCGACGGCCGACGTCGCACAGACCATGATCGCAAGCAGTGTGAGCAACAGATGTTTCATAGGGCCTCCCCTCTGTCTGGCGCCGATTTCATACCGGCGCATACGTTCGGACAGTATACCAAACGCGGTCTGCACCGGCCGGATTGATTCCGGATTCGACAGGGCGTGCAAAACCGTTTTGTGGCCTCAGGCGCCTCGACTTGTCGCCGAAAGCCCTACGCTCGCTCAACCCATCGAAGCGATCTGCGGCATCTGCGGATGGTTTTTTCCTATTCTGGAGTTTCGCGGAGAAGTTCGTCGTAGATAGCGGTGGACCCGGGAATAAGGAGAAACATAGCCGTCTTGAACCGCTTCGCGGCGGCATTCAGCAGGGGGTTCTCCGCATCGCCGCGAAGCCTGATCGCCAGGTCGTGTTTCCGCAGGGCGTAATCCACATCACCGAGAGTGATCGCCTCGTCGATGGCTGCATTGATGCGGGTCAGGGCGGCGCTCTCGTCGGCTCCCGACAGTCCGGGATGCAGCAGGCGCTGTCGCTTGAGCAGAAAGCGCCGGGCGGCGAACCGCAAGAACGGCCGTGTGATTGTCGAAGCGTTACGGATCCTGTCGAGAAGAGGGGCTTCCCAGTCGCTTTCCTCGGCCTGGCCGATCCGGACGGGATCGAAGATATCCTTCGGCGGCATCAGGCAGCAGGAGAAACTCGATACGAGATATTTCTGGGGGTCCTGGAGAATCTCGTCGACCTGTTTCGCATGCCAGGCCACCGCCAGATACCCGAGAATCCCGTAGGGGGCTATGGCGTGTGAAAACGAGCGTTCGCGAACGATTCCGGGGTGATTCGCTACGAGGCTGATCCAGGGGATCTTGTTCCATCGGGATTCCCCGGCTTCGCCATGACACCTGCCGCAACTGAAAGGAACCGCCTTCCGCTCGTATCGGAGGCCGGAACGGATCAGGCCGGATTCCGCACGCCGCGCGGCGAATACATCGTTGCGCAGCGTCTCGGGAATCGGTTTTCCTGATCTCAGAACCCGTTCGAGCCGCAGGAATTTCCCGATGACGGGGCCCCATGTCGCATCGCGCCGTTCGCGGACAACCGGCGGCGGTGAGACGGCATCAATGAAGGCAGCGATCTCGCGCAGTTTCAGCACCTGGGACCTCGTCAGCCCCAGCCCGCGGATCATGTTGATGCCGCTGCACCGGAGAAGCATGAAGCCGCACTCGTAGAGATATCGGGCGTCAGGGCCGGACGTCGCGAGGGGCGGCGTTGCCGAGACCGGCACGGAAACGAAGGCAAGGCCGGCAAGCCAGACCAGCAGAACCGCCGCCCGGGTTCTCACGAGGCGAGCACCGGCCCGCATATTTCGCATCGTCTCATATCTGTCCATGCCGTCAGTCCTCCGGAGTCAGAATGCCGTAACAACGGGCGAACCAGTATGCCATGAGATACCCGACCGGCGCGATCCTCCCGGGGCCGTCGCTGCCGCTGACAATGCGGCGCGGGGACTCCTGCCAGATGAAGATGTGCGGGGCGCGCCTGTCGATCGGGAACACGCGGTCGGCCATGTTGCCGTACCGCTCGAACCGGTCCGGCCACGGCAGGACCCGCAGGCCCGGCTCGGCGCTGTTGTCGATACGCCGCTGACGCTGATCTTCCGGATACAGCTCGAGCGTCCGTTTTGCGGCGGCCAGCAGATCGGCTGAAAGCGAAGTCGTTCCGTGAACGTGCCGGATGTAGGTGTACAAGGCGTTCGCCTCGTCGGCAACCGGAAGGAATGCCCGATCGATGCAGTCCCGCGCAGCCGGCTCGATGCCGTTTTCTCTCACGCCTTCCATCAGCCCGAGCAGAGCGAACTGCGTGATGTTCGTACCGACATAGCTGCGCAGGGCATCCGACAGCTCGTCGAGATTCGACGCCGCCATCTCACGCCAGACAGCGGCTCGTGCGGCGAGCTTGTCGGCAGGCTTCCGGAAACCGAGGCCCCTGGAAGCGGCGGCCCAGGCGTCGGCGTTGTCCGCAAGCCTCCCGAGCCAATCGAACCCATGGGGGCCCCGCAGGCAGTCGAGAACCCCCAACAGGAGGTTTCCTCGAAGATGTCCGACCAAGAACGCAAGTGTCCGGACGGCCGGAGATATATAGTTTATGATATTTACATAGCGGGGTCTGAAGCGTCTGCCGGCTTCGAGAACCATATCGACGATCGAGACATGGAGTTGCGCAACCAGCCGGACGGCCACGTCGTCGTTGATTCCGAGAAACAGGTCGCTCAGCAACTGGGACGTCTCGGATGCCACCCGAGGGTAGGCGCGGCGGCCGCACACATCGTCGCGGAAAAACGTTTCGAGGTCAGGATCTTTCGTGATATGCGCGGCGGTCCCGGTCATCAGCAGGGCCCGAAGGGCCTCCCCTCCCCTGATGGCCGGCGGTCGGAACGACGCCAGCACCTCGGCCATCGTGGCGTTGTAGGGAACAGCCCTGCAGAAGGCGTTCACCGGGAAATCGTCGACCCTGGCCCACTCCTCCGGCGTGATCCGGTCCTGGTAGCAGTAATCGGGCGAGACGTTGAACATCCTCTTCGCCGCTCCGTCAATCGTGGCGACAAGAGCGAGATCGTTGCGCATCAGATTGCGACCGGCCTCGCGCACGTCGGAAGCCACACGCTCCCGCAGACCGGCGTCGTGTATCACCGGCCAGGCCAGCGTCCAGGCAAGAAAAATACCCGTATACTGGTCGCGCGAGGTGTCGGTGCTCCAGGCAACATCCTGTTCTGGCGGTGCGGCAGTGGCGACGTTGCTCCGGCCGGAAAACCAGCTTCGACGCCCGAAAAATCGGCCGAGGAATCCGTTTCCTCCGCACAGCAGATGGAGCTTGTGGAACGCCTCCAGCGACGTTTCGATAGCAGTCAGCGCTTCCGGATCCTTCGTGGCGCGCCACCGGAATACCTCAGCGGCAATCCAGGCACCCGTCCAGATCGTCGAATCACCACCTCCGGCGGGCATGAGGAAGCCGCCGTCGGGGCCGGGAACGGCATCGAATACCAGTCCGTTCGGGCAGTGCAGGTTCCGGATCGCCTCTTCGAACCGCATCGCCTTGTCATGGAGGGGTCCCGCAAGAAGGCATGTGGCACAAAAAAAGACCGGGAAGAAAAATGCGTATATTAAATGATATATATTTTTCATGAAAAGCCTCTCGTGCCCATCTCATATTCGCGCCGGCACGGACATCGGACGGCCGATGCAGACCGCTGCCGACACACGCGCCGGCGTACCAGTATACTATGGACAATCGACACCGGGCCCGATACACTTTCCCTGTGTCGAAAAAGAAGAAGAACAGATCGAATCCGCCAACGCCAGCCGGTGCCGGCCAGAAGGTCGCAACCGCTCTTCAGGCGTCTCCTCCAGCTACGGCCGCATCGGTGCCGCTTCCAGCGAAAGGACTCCCGAGGCCGGAGTGCACGGCAGACGAGGCCGCGTTGATCGCACCCTGGTCGTGGTGTTTCACCAGCTTTTCCGCCGCTCTGGTCGCCACACTGGCTTTCTGCCCCACCCTCTGGCTTGCCCTCGTCGCGATCCGCCTGACCTTGTATCCGGGAAATCCGTGTTACTGGAATCACGAGCTGACGCTCGTAACGGCGTTCACAGCAGCCGGCACAATCAGCCTG
>JAKJFL010000300.1:0-4808 GCA_022704935.1 Candidatus Rifleibacteriota bacterium | reverse complement strand
GCCGACAACGCGCTGGGCGACAAGCCGGTCGAGTATCGCGGCACTCTCGGCACCTGGATCGTCAAGGTGTTCGATATGACGGCCGCCCAGACCGGACTCTCCGAGAAGCAGCTCAAACGCCTCGGAAAACCGTATCAGAAGGCCTACACTCATCCGGCCAGCCACGCCGGTTACTACCCCGGTGCCGTTCCGATGTCGATCAAACTGCTGTTTTCACCGGAAGACGGGAAGGTTCTCGGGGCACAGATCATCGGCAGTGACGGCGTCGACAAGCGGATCGACGTGCTCGCCACGGCCATCGCAGCGAAGATGTCGGTGGAAGATCTCCTACACCTCGAACTGGCTTATGCACCGCCTTTCGGGTCGGCGAAAGACCCGGTCAACATGATCGGCATGGTCGCCGAAAACATGCGAAAGTCGCTCTACCGCCCCATCCAGGTGGATGAAATCCCCTCGCTCGATCCGCAGAAACACATCCTGCTCGATGTGCGCACGGCGGGGGAGCACGAGGCAGGCCACATTCCCGGCTCGATACTGATCCCGGTCGACTCGCTCCGGGAGCGCATCGGCGAACTGCCGAAAGACAGGGAAATAATCGTCTACTGCCAGGTCGCCCTGCGCGGCTACTTCGCCCAGCGCATCCTGACCCAGAGAGGCTACAACGCCCGCAACCTCGTCGGCGGCTACAAGACGTGGGCGATGTATCACGAGGAAGCCCTCCGTGCATCGCCTGCCCCCAAGCCCATTCAGGAAACGTTCTGCAGTGCTCCTATCGCCACCCCCACGACCGGCGGTGAAACGTTCGAGCTCGACGCATGCGGCCTCCAGTGCCCCGGACCCCTGATGAAGATGCGGGACCGCGTCGAACAGTTGAAAGCCGGCCAGTATCTCAAGGTGACGGCCACAGATCCGGGATTCCCGGTCGATGCCGAAGCCTGGTGCCGCCGTTCCGGCAACAAGCTAGTGCAGAAAGGCGGCGAGAAGGGGCGCTACACCGTGATCATCGAGAAGACCGCGGAAGCCCTTTCCCCGGCGATCGCCTGCGCAACCCCGTTCCTGGCTGGCATGCAGGGAAAGAAGCGGCTGACGATGGTCGTCTTCAGCGGCGATCTCGATCGGGCGTATGCCACCTTCATCATTGCCAACGGTGCGGCGACGATGGGGATGGAAGTGACACTGTTCTTCACCTTCTGGGGTCTCAACATCCTGCGCCGAAAAGACGCGCCGGCCGTCGACAAGACTATGCTGGAATCGATGTTCGGCATGATGATGCCGCGCGGCCCCGAAGCGCTCGGCCTGTCGAAAATGCATTTCGGCGGCGCCGGGACCCTCATGATGAAGCACGTGATGGAGCAGAAGAAGGTTGCCCCTCTTCCCGAGCTGATCGCCTCCGCAAAGGCGGCCGGCGTCAGGATGGTCGCCTGCACGATGAGCATGGATGTCATGGGCCTAAAGAAGGCCGAATTGGTCGACGGCATCACGGAAGGCGGCGTGGCCGCCTACCTCGATTCGGCGGCCGACTCGACCATCAACTTGTTCGTCTGACGTGTGAGAACCGAAAAAGGCGGGGCACGTTGCGTGCCCCGTCTTTTATTATCTGCCGATCGGGAAGAGGGTGATCGCGCGTTCATCCGGCGCGAGGCCGAGCAGGTGATGCAGGCGCTCATCGTCAAACGCGCCGACAATGCCGCATTTCAGACCAAGCGCCGCCGCCATCAGCATGATATTTTGGCCGGCGTGACCGGCTTCGATCAGCGTATACCGTTCGCCCCGGCTTCCATATTTTCGGGAAACCCGGTCGACGACCCCGCAGACCACGATGACGGCCGCACACTCCGCCATCCAGGACTGGCCGTATGCCGCTTCGGCGACGGGTCCGCGAAGATCGCCTGCCACGCCGGGTGAAAGCCGGTTTTCGCCCGGATGATATCGATACAGGCCCGGAGTGAGGGAACCAATGTTCCCCGACATGATGACGAGTTCGAGCGGATACAGCGCCCCGGCCGAAGGGGCTGTCCGGAAGCCGTCCGGTGAGGTGATTCCCTGAGCGGCCCAGAGGAGGCCGTTCATCTCTTCGAAGGTGATCCAGCATCCAGGCGTGAAGTCCCTTTTTGTCCTTCGTTGTTTGAGGAGATCCGTCAACCCGACAGCCGCAGAGCCCACCGCCGGGGATATCGAAAGCGAGATAAAACCGCCTCGGGAGGTCTGCCAAGGGGCAGAACTCGGGGTTCTGATGGTCGTCATCCAGAGGCCGGCCATCACAAGCACCCCGGCAAGTCCGGCAGCAAAAGCAAGCCGCTTCTTCAACGGCATGTCTTGCGCCCCCAGTGGGGAGATTTGAAGGTCTTCATCTGATGTGCTTTTCATTCGTTCGATCCCATCCCTGTCGAAACTTCCAGAGGGGGTAACGCCCTTTCAGGGCTCTGCCCCCTGATGCAACCGTCTTCGATCGCCCATTTCAGGCGATTGTCGCGGACAACACAGGGGTGACCACCGGTTCGGAACAAGGCAATGTTGCACTCATGCCCGTTTGAAGCCCCTTTCAGGGTCTCGCCCTGCTCTTTTCGGCCTGACAAGCGTTTGTCAAGAGGGCACAGAAAATATCTTTTCCACCCCATCGTCCCGCATGAACAGCTTATCCCCATGGTTATCCACATTTTCCACCACGAGGGGCTGTACCTTCGCCCTTCGTCCCCACATGCACCAAACAAGCTTCATTCAAGGTGTTTACCGGTTGTTTTCATGCCGTTTTTCCGGCATATTCGTTCAGCGCAAAGGTGCACCCGGGTCGGACAAAACCGATCACTATTCTGATAATCCAACTCCGGTATTCCCGGTTTTTCCGGGAATACGCTCCCCCAAGGGCATCATTCCAGGATTTTCCGAAAAGGCCAAGAAACCGGTTTTCCCCACATTCGGCCATCGAGGAGGGTCAGTTGGCGTCGCCTTCCCCTGATTCGTTCTTTCCGGGGCCTCGTTCGACGCTCACGACATCACCACCGAAGGTTGCCAAGGCATCGGCAACGGCAGGCTTCGCCAGCACCCTGTCTCGGGCTTCCTGGTCGACCCGGGCGATCTTCTGGGCGAGATTCGCCCCGGCTGGCTTCGGCAGCGCTTCCCGCTCTTCGGGTTTCGGCCGTGCGAGCGCCTCTTGGGGATTTTTCACAACAAGCCGCGTTCCGGGGCCATACACGGCGGCGAGCAGCGGGTCGAGCTGGGCCTGGACTTTTGGATCTCGAAGCCGTTCGATATGGAAGCCCGAGTTCGAAATGACCGTGACGACGCCATTTTTGAAGGATTCGAAAGTGGCCTGCTGGAGAAAGGAGCCATTCACTTTCGAGGTTTTCATGAATCGCGCCTGCAGAATCGAAAACTGGTCGGCGGGAGAGCCGCCCGATTCGACGGGCAGCATCGAATCGTGTTCATCGTCCGTCGTCTCGATACGGCCCTGAGGGCTGCCCGCCGTTCTGCGCACGGTTTGTAATGGAATCGGCTGATTGACCGTTTTTCCGACACCACCAGGAATCGCACGAAGCCCTGTCGGTACGGGGCCGGCCCCCACCCGGGTCGCAGGCCCGGCAATCGGGCCGACGCCGGGAGGCAGGCTGCCGCCCATGATGCGGCTTTCGACGGCCGCCACCCTGCGCTCCAGGCCTTCGATGCCGGCTGATACTTCACCCATGCACAGGCGCACCAGTTCGATCTCCAGAAGAAGTCGCGGATACGCCGAGTTGCGAAGGCCCCACACGACCCGCTCGAGCCGGGCGGCCATGGCCATCAGCAGTTCGGCGCCGACGCCGGCAACCTGGGCCGAGATGTCCTGCGCCTGCTCCGCGGGAATTTCGAGGACCGGGCCGGCCTTCGGATCGACCTTCAGAACCAGGCATCGACGCAGATATTCGAGCAGATCGCGACCAACCGTCAGTGTCTCGTGACCCCTGAAGAACAACTCATGGAGCTTGCCAAGTAGTTTTCCCGGATCCTTCGAGAAGATGCACTGGGCCAGCTGATTCAGAACGGGATGGCCGAGGCGCCGGGTCATTTCGAGAACCATGTCGAGGGTGACGATACCGCCCGACATCGAGCCCGTGATCTGGTCGAGCAGGCTCAGCGCATCGCGAAACCCGCCGGCGGCGCATTCCGCGATGAGAAACAGCGCCTCCTGCCCGATTTCCGGAAAATGCTGCGGATCGACTTCGCGCTCGCGGGCCGCAACCTCGGTAAGCCGCTCCACGATCACTTTGCGTGAAATCGCATGGAAATCGAAGCACTGGCAGCGCGAAAGGATCGTAGCCGGCACTTTCTGCGGATCGGTCGTCGCCAGGACGAACACAACGCGGGGCGGCGGCTCCTCGAGGGTCTTGAGAAAGGCGTTGAAAGCAGCGCCGGAGAGCATGTGCACTTCGTCGATGATGTAGATCTTGTACTGGCCCTCGACGGGAAGATATTTGACCTTCTCGCGCATTTGGCGGATGTCGTCGACGCCGTTGTTGCTGGCGGCGTCGATCTCGACGATGTCCATGAACGTCAGTTCCTCGATGCGCCGGCACACGTCGCAGGTCCGGCAGGCATCCTTCATTCCCGAAGGCAAGGTGACGGGCGCGCGGCAGTTCAGGATCTTCGCCAGCAGTCGTGCGGCCGACGTTTTGCCGGTTCCCCTGGGGCCCGAGAACATGTACGCATGCGACAGTCTACCGGTCGAAACAGCCGACTGGAGCGTGCGGACGATATGCTCCTGGCCGAGCAGTTCCGAAAACGTCTGCGGCCGGTACTTCCTGTAGAGGTTCTGGCGGGTGGGTTGAGTGGCC
>JAKJFL010000299.1:0-4815 GCA_022704935.1 Candidatus Rifleibacteriota bacterium | reverse complement strand
GTCGACCGGCTTCTGACGCCGCTCACCGATCTCTTCGCGGAATCCGGCTTCAGCTACTCCGAGATCGATCGCAACCGGGTCGAGCTGTCCGAGAAACTGCAGAAGATGGTCGGGCCGGTTCTGACGCCACTGGGCTTCGAGCTGACCGACTTCCGGATCGAGAACACCGACTTCGACGACGACACCAAGAAGCGCATCGACAAGATCGCCGACAAGATCGCCGACGCTCACGCCATCAATGCCCTCGGCGGCGTCGACCAAGCCAGCATGCGCAATTTCGCCACCGTCGAGCAGCTCAAGGCAGTCAACACCGCAGCCGGGAACCAAGGCGGCGGCGCGGGCATGGGCATGGGACTCGGCGCAGGCATGGGCCTCGGCCAAGGACTCGCGGCAGGCATGATGAACCAGGGTATGAACGCCCCGGCCGCGCCGGCGACGATCGCCTGCGCCGCCTGCAACGCGCAGATGGCTCCGAACGCGAAGTTCTGCCCCGCCTGCGGAAAACCCAACGTCCCGGCCGCCTCGGCAACCTGCGTCAGCTGCGGGAAACCGATGGCCGGCGGCCAGAAGTTCTGCCCCGAGTGCGGTGCTCCGCAGAGCCGTTCGTGTCCGCAGTGCAAGGCGACGATCGCTCCCAACGCGAAATTCTGCCCCGAGTGCGGCCAGAAAACCCAGTAATCGTATACTTCTTACGATAGAAGCCCCGCCCTCCGGCGGGGCTTCTATCGTCGTTGTGTCACGAAGGAATGTTCCGACTTTCGGCGATGGCTTTCTTCGCCTCGGCGTAGATCCGACTCCGTTCCTGGCCGATGATCGCGTCGACGTCGGCCGGTGAAAGGCCGATGCGGGATGCGAAAGCGTTCAATGCCGCCCGCTCCTCCTTCGAGAGCCGCCCGTCAGCGAGCGCCATTGCCGCCATCCGCCGGAGCAGACGTTTTCCCTGCTCGGGCGTCGCGGGAACGGGCAAAGAGGAATCATCCATTTTTCCAAAGATGCGCGCCTGCTGGATCATCGAATCGACCACGATTTTCCTGACCTTGCATCGCGCCGCAAACTCCCGGAGGAACTTTTCCTCGCGGTCGTCGATGACATCGTCGGCCATCATGACATGCACCATGCAGGCGAGGCCGAGTTCCGCCATTCCGGACTCTTCGTCGGCCATATCCTCGACGACCGGCACCGGCAGAGGCGTCATGACGCCGGGCTCTTCGGCCGGGGCAGAAGTCCGGGAAGCCTGATTCGCTCGTTTTCCCATCATGATGCGGAACGTGTCCGGATTCACCGGAAGAACGGATTCGAGCACCCAGCCTTTCGAGCCGTCGTTCCGCACGGTCTGACAATACGGGCAGATATGGTCGGTGACGTTCTGTTCGGGAGCCCCGCAGTTGGGGCAGTGGGCGCTGCTCAGAGAGAGCCTGACATCGGTTTCGACACCGTGTTTCCGAACGAACACGTAGAAATGGCGGCGCGGCGGGCAGATTCCGCCTACGACCTCCCGGCCATCCGGCATCCTGCGTGTCGTCCGGCCGCTCCAGGCGATTTCCACCCAGACCCGGTCCAGCGGTTCGCCGGTCTCGATGAGCTTCGTGTCGACGCTCCCGACGGCGCAGGAAGTGTAATAGAGGCGGGTTCCGTCGTGTTCCTTCCGGATCTTCGCCGGGAACTCCGCAACGAACGAGTCGAGAGCGAGCTTCGCGATCGTCTCGGGCGTGCCGAGGCGAATCGCCATTTCATGACGGTAAAAGGCGAGCGAGGCCAGGTCTTCCATCTGCTGGACGCTGAATCCGGCATCGAGTCGGCGCATGGCGTCGAGGCCCGGCACGGCAACCGCTTCCCGGACTGACCAGGCGGAGGCCTGGGTGATCTCGGAAAGCACCCAGTCATACTCGCCGGAACGGAGGAAGGAGTTGCAGACCTCGCATTTCGCGGCCCGGTTCATGCCGACGGGGGCGCTGCAGTTCGGGCAATAGCCCTCGATCAGGCCTTTGGCCAGGGTTTTCGCCCCCGGCCGGCGCAGAAACGACCAGTATTCCTCGAACTCGCCCGAATCGTCGGAAAGGCGCTTCCCGGTCTTCGCGTCGACCTTGAAGTTGGCTGCGTGCGCCCTGAAATAGAGATGAAGCGTGTCGAACGTCTCATCGGATTCGAGTTGGGCGATCCGGATGTCGTGGAGCGTGATGCTGTCGATCCGATCCCGGATTCCCCGCTCCTGGAGTTCGGCGATCTGGAGGCGGAATTTTTCATATATCGCATCGGATAGAAAGGCCTGCGCCTTCTCGAGTTTCTGGTCCGACCACGCCTCCTGGATCAGTGCGAACGCCGCTTTCCCCCTGGAAATCATCGTCGCGGAATTCCAGGCGGGATCGCGCTTTTTCAACGCCGACTCGGCCCTGTTCCGGCGCACGTTATCCTGGGCGACGACGCCGCGGCGGATCGTGTAATCGACGTATCGTTCGCCGCCTTCCCTGGCGGAATACACGACGATGGCGATTATCGTCAGCGCCAGCGGAATTCCTATCGCGGGATACTCGATTATCAACCGCAGAAGCAGCCTGATCAGGAAAAAGATCAGATCGGCATCGCCACCGCCACCGCCGTATCGCCCGCCGCTGCCGGAGCCGCCGCTCCCATAGCCTTCGCCGCCGCCGGCACGCGCAAACGCCTCGACGGCGCAAAGCACCAGCAGGATGCCGAATCCGCCGGCGAGAAGATTCCTGAGTGTGGATCTCTTCAGTATTTTTCTGAAGCGGGCGGGCCCCGAATCGAATCGTTTTCGCAGGATCATGAGATCACTTTCCCCCGATGGAACTCGTTTGTCAATGCTGTCGGAGGAAGACAGCCGCCATCTGAACGGTATCGCCGGGATCGCATTCTTTCGTATCTCTCCGTCGCATCGTTCGTCACGCAGAGGCGCGCCCTCCTCACAGGACAAGGGTATCGGATTCCACTATACTATCAGCCATGCTGATTTCCACGTTTCACTGGTGGCTTGCCGTGTTGCTGTTCTGGACATCGGCCATGCCGTCCGACGGCGGCCGTTTCGCAAATCGGCGCGTCTGGTATTTCCCGAACACGTCCTTCAAACCTGACGATCACCCTCATGGGCGTTGGTTCGAAGCCATTGACAGCGGTCTGGCGAAGGATGGGCTGAAAAACGTTCTGATAGAACGGGAACACCCATTCGGGAAGCCTCTCGCCAGGCGTCTGACTCCGCCCGTGTTCAAGCTCTTCCTGGTCGATATCGACAGGAACGGCACGGATGACCTCGTCGCCGGCGTCGAACGGACCATTCGGGGCCGGAAATGGAAGCGTGTATACGTTTATGAATCCCGACATCCCGATTTTCCACCGCTCTGGCTCGGTTCCCGGCTTTCATTCGTCCTCTACGACTTCAGCATCGTCACCGTTCGAGGGAGACCTGGCCTGAGAGCTGCCGAGCGGCACTTCGGCAGGAAGGTGACGTCCGAGTATCTATGGTATACTTTCGGCTTCAGAACAGTATCTTCAAGGGAGGATCATGCGCCATGAAGCGATCGTTCCTGCCGGCACTCCTGCTCGGCATCAGCATTTGTTTCACCACCTGCACCGGCCTTTCGGCCGCCGAAGAGGTGCTTTTCCGCAATACGGGCGAGATCGCCGATGCGGTCTTCTCTCCCGACGGTTCCGCTATTGCCTTCACCCTGAACGCCGAAGGCAGACGCTCCATCTGGCTGTACGAATTCGCGCGCAAAGCGGCGAAGCAGCTCGTCAGCGAGAAGGGCAACGCCGTCTCCCCAACCTTTTCCCCCGATGGACAAACCGTGTATTACTGTTCCGATACGACCGGGAACTACGATCTGAAAGCGTTTTCCATAGCTTCGGGAAGTTCGAGGGCCATCACGACGACTCCCGAGGACGAATTCCGCGTCGAATGCGCCCGCGCATCTTTCGCCGGCAGCGACGACGACAAGATAATATATGATAAACTATTCTTTCTTCAGGGGAAGAGCGGTTCCGGCAATCTCTGCTCGATTCGAGCGGATGGCCGCCCCACCCCAGGTCTCGCCGAGTATCTGCAGTATCCCAAGGGTGACGAGAAGGTCAAGAAGTGCATACGGAAACAGGCTGACGGCTCGATGATCGTGACGCTGATTCCGGGCGTCTGGGCCGAACTCGCTCTCAAAGGCGAGCCCGACACTCTGTTCGTGGCGGGCCCCGAGGGGCTGTGCAGCGCCGTCTACTGCAACATTGACCAGGAGCGTCAGCAGATCGGGATCGAACTCCCCCCCATCAAAACAACCATGCATGAGGGCACGGCGGGACTGCGCGACATCAGCTGGGCCCCGGATTTCCTTCATCTGTTCGTATCCGGGCCGAAAATGCCCGGCGTCTATGACATCAGAACCGGGACGACCGCCCCCTTCGGCCCGGTGACCCGCACCTCGAAGATCGCCGCCGACCAGATGAACCGTCGGCTGGCATGGATCGATGAACAGAACGGCGAATATCGCCTGTGCATCGGCCTCGAGCCGCCCGATCCGCTCTGGTTCACCGGGAACATGAGCCATCCCCGGATCGATCTGGCCTCTCCCGCTCTCGATCTGATTCGCTCGCAGCGGTTCGTCGGCCGCCCGGCCACCTATCGACAGTTCTTCGAAGTCTACGAAGGCAACCGGTATCACTGGCTCGACAGTTATATAACTGTCGATACAGCATGGTTTCTGTTTCACCTGTATTACGATTTCATTCTCAAACAACTCGAGAAAAGCGTCTTCCTGGACCGCATCACGGCGATCAACCGCGCGATGGCCGCAGCAGCCCACAAGGCAGCAGAGA
>JAKJFL010000298.1:0-4816 GCA_022704935.1 Candidatus Rifleibacteriota bacterium | reverse complement strand
CGACGGGCGCGATGCCCGCACCGCTGCCGCCCCCGCCGCAACCCGCAAGCAGCAGGGAAACCGCACATGCGACGACGACGAACACCAGACGGAAGGAAATGGGTCTGCTCATGAGTCCTCCGGGCGAACGGGCTGGGTGCCGACCGTTCGCGAACTGCGGTATGATCGTGGAAATTGTAGCAGAATCGGGTTCTCCCCCGCAATATGATCGTTGAACGCCGAATGTCGGATAAATACCGTTTCAGTCGCCGTCGAAAAGGCGCGGTTGGGAATCCATCGGAAGCGCGGCCGGTGGTCGGAGGCCCATGTATTCCCAGGCATGTCTCGTGGCTACGCGGCCCCTGTTGGTGCGGGCAAGAAATCCGATTTGGATCAGAAACGATTCATACACGTCATACAGCGTGTCGGGCTCTTCACCGACGGAGACGGCCAGCGTGTCGAGACTCACCGGACCGCCGTCGAACCGACGAAGAAGCACTTCGAGTATACGCCTGTCTACATAATCCAGGCCTAGCCGGTCGACTTTGAGAAGGGACATCCCCCGGGTGACCGTTTCCGTGTCTATCGTCGGCTGTTTTTCCACCTGGGCGAAATCGCGCATTCGCTTGAACAGACGGATCGCGACGCGCGGCGTGCCGCGTGCGCGCTTTGCGATCTCGACGGCCGCATCATTGTCGACGGGGTAGGAGAGTCGCTTCGAAACGGTATGAAGAAGAGCCGTCAGCTCCTCGGTTGAATAGTAATCGATACGTGATACAACCCCGAACCGTCCCCTGAGCGGCGCGGCGACGTCACCTTCTCTCGTCGTGGCTCCCACCAGGGTGAACGGCTGGACTTTCAGGCGCAGACTTCTGGCCGTCGGGCCCTTTCCGACAAGCACGTCGAAGTGATAATCCTCCATGGCGGGATACAGAACCTCTTCGACGGTTTTGCTGAGCCGGTGAATCTCGTCGATGAACAGCACGTCGCCCGCCCGCAGCCCCGTCAGCAGCGCGGCGACGTCGCCGGCGCGGGTCAGAACCGGGCCGGACGTGATGCGGATCTGCACGCCCATCTCGGCGGCGATCACGTTAGCGAGCGTCGTTTTTCCCAGGCCCGGTGGGCCGAGGAGAAGCGTGTGATCGAGCGGCTCGCCGCGTTGCTTCGCGGCGGAGATGAAGACTCTGAGTTTTTCGACGATCTCGCGTTGCCCGACGAACTCGTCGAACTTCTTCGGCCGCAGGGTCGGCAGGATGACATCGTCTTCGGCGATCGGCTTCGGCGTCAGAACCGACGGCTCGACGGCTTCCGCCCCGATCGGTTCTTCATCCGGGAACGGCGCGTCCGGAGGCAGGATCGGGTCGGCATGTTTCGTGCGTTTGCGCATGGCTTCAGGCGAAGAATCTCAGCACGGCTTCGACGACGGCCTGCAGATCGGCATCCGGCGGAAGAGTCGCCGAAACATCGCGGATAGCGCGGTCGATTTCCTTGCCGGTATATCCGAGGTTCTCGAGAGCGTCGCGCGCATCGCGCTCGCAGGCGAGTTTTGCGCCGGCCGACAGCTGCCCGGCGGCCGCGCGCGCAAGGGCGGATTCACTTCCGCCGATGCCGAGCTTCGCGACATTTTCCTTCAGTTCTATGACGAGCCTCGATGCCAGCTTTTGCCCGACCCCCTTCAGGGAGGTCAGGCCTCGCACGTCTTCGCTCATGATCATTTCGACGAGTTTGTCGACCGATGCGGCAGACATGATGTTCACGGCCAGTTTCGGACCGATCTTGTTCACGCGGGTCAGAAGCCGGAAAAACGCCCGCTCGTCTTCCGAGGCGAAGCCGAACAGCTGCGGTCCTTCTTCGCGCCAGTGAAGATGGCACTGGAGCGTCACCGTTTCGCCGGGCTCGGCGAGAGCTTTCGACGTCGTGAAGGGAACGAGGACCTCGAAGGCGAGGCCGTTCCAGTCGACGACGACCTTGTGCGGAAACTTCGCTGCCAACTTCCCCCGCAACGTTTCAATCATACCGAGCATCCCTCAATACAAATTTCCGAAGCAAACACCAGAGATGAAGAACGTTTTACCACAGAGGCACAGAGACACAGAATTTGAAAAAATCTTCCTCTACGTCTCCGAAGCCCGAGGTGAAATCTAACATTCGAAATGCCAGACACAACGACACAGGAAAAACATAATACACATATATAAAGTATCTCAGTGTCTCTGTGATGAATCTTTCTTTAGAAAGACAGCGCGGGTCTTCCTTGCGGAAAACCCGCGCCGTTCGTTTCGGAACCAGCTTACTCGGCGGCCGCAGCCTCGAGATCGGCGTCGGCGATGTCGGCGTTGTGGTAGACGTTCTGAACGTCATCGTGCTCTTCGAACTGATCGATCAGCTTGATGACCTTCGGCGCATCGCCGCTGGAGACCTTCACGGTGGTCTTGGGAATCATCGAAACCTGGGCTTCGCTGATCTTGAGACCCTTCTCTTCCAGCTTCGGCCGGATATCGAGGAAGGATGCGGGGTTACAGTAGATCTCGAAGCCGTCGCCGACGTCCTTGAGGTCGTCGCAGCCGGTGTCGAGAACGATTTCCATCAGGCTGTCCTCGGAGGCTTTCGGGTTCTCTTCCTTCGAGATGAAGAAGAAACCCTTGTTCTCGAACATGAACGAGACGCAGCCGGGGGTGCCCATGTTGCCGCCACCCTTGCTGAAGATCTTCTGCACTTCAGCGACGGTGCGGTTCTTGTTGTCGGTGAGGGTGCGGACGAGAATGGCTATTCCACCGGGGGCATAGCCCTCATAGGTGATTTCTTCGTAGCTCACACCTTCCAGTTCACCCGTGCCCTTTTTCACGGCGCGGTCGACATTGTCGCGGGGCATGTTGGCGTCCTTCGCGGTCTGGATGGCAGCCCGAAGCTTCGGGTTGCTGTCCGGATCGCCGCCACCGTTGCGCGCCGCAATGGTGATTTCCTTGATGATCTTGGTGAAGAGGCGCCCGCGAATCGCGTCCAGCTTGCCCTTTACATGCTTCACCTTGGCCCATTTATTATGACCAGACATTCAAGCCTCCTGAAAGGTAGAGAACTTCAGAGTAGAAACTCGCGCGGAAAGTATACACGCAGAAGAGAGTCGCCGCAACAGAAAACTATATGAATGACGCGCCCGCCCTTCAAACACCGCCTCATGCGCCGCCGTGCTCTTCCGGATCCTGGGCGAGAACGTTCTCGAAGCCAAGACGTTCGACGGTTTCGATTGCTTCGAGATACTCGTCGTGGGTGATTCCCCGGTCGAGCGGCGGAATGTCGTGCGATTTGAACGCCGGGAAAAACTGGCACATGAGACTGATGTGAACTCCGGTTCCGAGCTCGGATTTCAGCCACTCGAACGATGCTTTCGTGCCGGAAAGGCGCTCGGGAAGCACCAGATGCCGTATGATCATTCCTGCTGTCGCGAGCCCGTCGTCATCCAGTTCCAGTTTTCCGCCGCCCGTCATCCGGAACATCGCCTTCAGTGCCGCTCGATTATGCTCGACGTAATCGGCGCAGCGGGAAAATTTCAGCGCGATCTCGTTGTCCGCGTATTTGATGTCCGGGAGCCAGATGTCGACCAGACCGTCGAGCAGTTCCAGGACTTCCAGGCGTTCGTAGCCTGACGTGTTGTAGACGATGGGCAGAGGAAGCGCCGTCTCGCGTGCCCGGAGAATGCCTTCCAGCAGGTGCGGCGCGAAATGGGCAGGGGTGACGAGGTTGAAATTGTGGACGCCGCGTCGCGAAAGTTGCGTCAGGATCTTCACGAGCCTGTCGGGCGGGATTTCCTCGCCGTTGTGAAGCTGCGAAAAAGGGAAATTCTGGCAGAAGATGCAACCAAGCGTGCAATGCGATGTGAAGAGGGTTCCCGAGCCGTGCGTGCCGGAAATCGGCGGTTCCTCCCCATGATGTGCGTTCCAGGAAGCGAGCTTCAGCACGGGGCCCGCACCGCAGAATCCCGTTTCCCCGGCGCGTCTCCGCGCCCCGCACTCGCGTGGACAGAGCCGGCAGGGATCCATCAGGGCATACAGTTTCTCGACGCGTGCCATTCCCGCGTCGAAATCCAGTCGCGGCTTGTATTTCATCCGTTCGCGACGGCGTGCCGCCTGGAATCGTCGGCCCGTTCGTTCTCGGGACAGATGCTTCGTGACGTTGCAGGGACTCGGCCCGAAGTGCTCATGATTGCGGACATTATGGTGTGTGACAAAATATATTTAATATGATTATATCAGAATGAATTTTCGAAAAAAAGGCTTCTCCGTCAGTTCGTCGCGTCGAGCCCCGAATGAATGCGGTCCCGCACCGATTCCATGAGCCGTCGGCCTTCGTCGAGCCACACGCGCAGGTTTTCGCGGACATCCGCTTCGTAAGCTGGGTCGCCCGTGCCGCCGCAGTTGATCTTTGCGTTCAGGGCGGCGCCTTCGAGAGCCGCGTATGCCTGGAGAGCCGCGCAGGCCCAGTCGGTGATCGCGTTCTGGTTGACCTTGCCGACCGAAGCGTCGAGCGACCGCAGCAGGCCGATCGCCTCCTCGCAGATGACAAGAGGCGCTTCATTGGCCGTTTTGCTTGCCTTCTGCATGGCGAGTTTGCGGGCGGCCTTGTCGGCATCGGTTTCCTTCGGCAGCGCCATGGCCGCCAGCATTGCGTCACAGCCCGCGATGTCACGTTCGACGCAGGCGAGGAGGGCTTCCTGGTGCTTCTTCATGACGCCCTTCAGCGCAGTGTTGTCGGCATCGAACTCGGCGTATTTCTTCTTTCCGCAGGTGAGCAGGAGAACCATGTGCCCGAGAGATGCGGCGAGGGAACCGGAAACGGCGGA